>NZ_MOMO01000056.1:0-24469 GCF_009933855.1 Pseudomonas sp. SG-MS2
CGCCATTGGCGTTGCGCTGGCGCTCACGACGGTTGCTGCGGCGACGCTGGCCGCGGGAGCGGCGGCGCGGACGCTCGTCATCGGAACCTTCCTGCTCGTCCTGTTGCAGCTCCTCGTTCGGCAGTTGCTCATCGGCGAGTTCTGCAGCCTTCTCGGCAGCCTGCTCAGCTTCACGTGGCTGGCGCTCTTCGCGTGGCGGGCGAGGCTGACGTTCTTCGCGAGGTGCGCGTTCTTCGCGAGGTGCACGCTCTTCACGTGGAGCGCGTTCTTCGCGAGGTGCACGCTCTTCTCGTGGAGCGCGTTCTTCACGAGGTGCACGCTCTTCACGTGGAGCGCGTTCTTCACGAGGCGCACGCTCTTCACGTGGAGCGCGTTCTTCGCGTGGAGCACGCTCTTCACGTGGCTGGCGCTCTTCACGAGCGGCCGGTGCTGCATCCAGAGGCTCACGCAGTTCGCGGACGCGCTCTTCGCGGTTGCCGCGGCGGTCTTCGCGTGGCTGGCGAGGTGCGCGCTCTTCACGAGGGGCACGTTCTTCACGAGGGGCGCGCTCTTCACGCGGCTGGCGCTCTTCACGAGGTTTGCGCTCTTCGTCACGGCGGCCGTTGCGGTTGCGGCTCTGCTGGCGGCCGTTGCGACGCTCCTCGTTACGCTGAGTGCGCTCGGTGGCAGGCTTCTCGGCGGCGACTACCGGGGCGGCGGCAGGCTCTTCCTTGCCGGCGAACAGGCTGACCAGCGACTTCACCAAGCCTTTGAACAGGCTTGGCTCCGGAACGCTGGGTGCCGGGGCTGCCGGTGCGGCAGGCTGCTGTTCTTCGACAGCGCTCGGTACCGGAGCGTTGGCGCGGGCCGGTGCGGTCTTGACCGCTGCTTCCTGGCGCACCAGGGTGCGCGTGGCGGTCGGCTGCGGCGCTTCTTCGGTTTCGGTGGCGGCGATTTCGTAGCTGGACTGGTTGTTCAGCACTTCCGGGTTGTCGTCGCGCAGGCGCTGGACTTCGAAGTGCGGGGTTTCCAGGTGGTCGTTCGGCAGAATGATGATGCGGGCACGGGTGCGCAGTTCGATCTTGGTGATCGAGTTGCGCTTCTCGTTGAGCAGGAAGGCGGCCACCGGAATCGGTACCTGGGCGCGTACTTCGGCAGTACGGTCCTTCAGGGCTTCTTCTTCGATCAGGCGCAGGATGGCCAGGGACAGCGACTCGACATCACGGATGATGCCGGTGCCGGAGCAGCGCGGGCAGACGATGCCGCTGCTTTCGCCCAGCGACGGGCGCAGGCGCTGACGGGACATTTCCAGCAGGCCGAAGCGCGAGATGCGGCCGACCTGCACGCGGGCGCGGTCTGCCTCGAGGGCTTCGCGTACACGTTCTTCGACGGCGCGCTGGTTTTTCGCCGGCGTCATGTCGATGAAGTCGATGACGATCAGGCCGCCGATGTCACGCAGGCGCAGCTGGCGGGCGATTTCCTCGGCCGCTTCCAGGTTGGTCTGCAGGGCGGTTTCCTCGATGTCGCTGCCCTTGGTGGCGCGCGCCGAGTTGATGTCGATGGAAACCAGGGCCTCGGTCGGGTCGATCACGATCGAGCCGCCCGATGGCAGGTCGACGACGCGCTGGAAGGCGGTCTCGATCTGGCTTTCGATCTGGAAGCGGTTGAACAGCGGCACGCTGTCTTCGTACAGCTTGACCTTGCTGGCGTACTGCGGCATCACCTGGCGGATGAAGGTCAGGGCTTCTTCCTGGGCATCGATGCTGTCGATCAGCACTTCGCCGATGTCCTGGCGCAGGTAGTCGCGGATGGCGCGGATGATGACGTTGCTTTCCTGGTAGATCAGGAAGGGCGCAGCGCGATCCAGGGATGCTTCCTTGATGGCGGTCCACAGCTGCAGCAGGTAATCGAGGTCCCACTGCATTTCTTCGCTGCTGCGGCCAAGGCCAGCGGTGCGCACGATCAGGCCCATGTCGCCTGGCACGGTCAGGCCGTTGAGGGCCTCACGCAGTTCGTTGCGCTCTTCGCCTTCGATGCGGCGGGAGATGCCGCCAGCGCGTGGGTTGTTGGGCATCAGCACCAGGTAGCGACCTGCCAGGCTGATGAAGGTGGTCAGGGCGGCGCCTTTGTTGCCGCGCTCTTCCTTCTCGACCTGGACGATGACTTCCTGGCCTTCGCTCAGGACATCCTTGATGTTGACGCGGCCTTCAGGGGCTTTCTTGAAGTACTCGCGGGAGATTTCCTTCAGCGGCAGGAAGCCGTGACGTTCGGAGCCGAAGTCGACGAAGGCGGCTTCGAGGCTGGGCTCGATCCGGGTGATCTTGCCTTTGTAGATGTTGGCCTTTTTCTGCTCACGCGCGCCGGACTCGATGTCCAGGTCGTAGAGACGTTGGCCGTCCACCAGGGCTACACGCAACTCTTCGGGTTGAGTTGCGTTAATCAGCATTCTTTTCATGTTGTACCGTCGGTTTCCGGGCTGCCGGAAACGGCGTTCGGCACACACGACTTCTCATGGTCGGTGCCAAGGTGCGCAAAGGGTGGCCGGGCCACCCCCGTGTCGAGCAACGTTCGGCACCAGCCGGTTTCCCAGCCTGCCGTTGTCGCGACGACGCGTCCTGTTTGCTGCGGTGCCAAGAGGCCCCTGCGGTATCTGCAGAGATATCCGAATCGATATCCGAATCAACCCAGCAGGCCTCGTGCACTCAGTCAGGAGGAGGAATCAACCGTCAGCCGTGGACGCCCATGGGGCATCTGTTCAGGACCTTATCCGCTCGCCGGCCATTCACTGGGCCGGTGGCCGGACGCGGTGCTACACGGTCCGAGGGCTGTGCATCTCCACCCTGCACGTATCCCTGATAATTCGGGTGCTGCCGCGCGCTGAATCCGCAACGGGTTGCATTTTTCGCCAGCGCAGTTTCCGCGCTGACGCCATTCATGTCCAAGGCAGGTATTTCCGAAGCATTCGCCGTGCGTTGCGTGCAAGCGTCGGGGCGGGCAGAGGTGCAGCGAAAAGAAGCGGGTAAGCAGGTGAAACACCGCACTTGTCGTTTTTTTTCGGTCTTCTCTACACAGCGCTGGTGGCGATTCCAGGCAATTCGGTAAACTGGCGAAAACCCCGTAGGACGGCCTCGCGTCCTGCAGAATTGCGTTGGTCAGGGACCGGCCAAGGGCCTGGTTCCGCTGGCCTGCCGCTTTTGGCGGCGTTCGCGACTATAGCAGTAATGATTAAGTGCTTCAATTCCATAAAAATTGTTATGATCCCTTGATGACGACCAATACCCCTCCGACTTCCGGCGTTCAGCTGATCGAAGTCGCGCCGGAGCTTGCCGGCCAACGCATCGACAATTTCCTCATCACGGCGCTCAAGGGTGTACCCAGAACGCTGGTCTACCGCATCCTGCGCAAAGGCGAGGTCCGGGTCAACAAGGGCCGTGTCAAGCCTGAGTACAAGATCCAGGCGGGTGACATCGTCCGTGTGCCCCCTGTGCGCCTCCCCGAGCGTGACGAGCCGGCCCCGGTTGCCCAGGGGCTGCTGCAGCGCCTGGAAGCCGCCATTGTCTACGAGGACAAGGCGCTGATCGTGATGAACAAGCCGGCCGGTATCGCCGTGCATGGCGGCAGTGGCCTGAGCTTCGGTGTGATCGAGGCGCTGCGCCAGTTGCGCCCCGATGCCAAGGAGCTGGAGCTGGTGCACCGCCTGGACCGCGACACCTCGGGCCTGCTGATGATTGCCAAGAAGCGCAGCATGCTGCGCCATCTGCATGCCGCGCTGCGTGGCGATGGGGTCGACAAGCGCTACATGGCGCTTGTGCGTGGGCACTGGCCTACCTCGAAGAAGCAGGTCAATGCCCCGTTGCTCAAGAGCAACCTGCGTTCGGGCGAGCGTATGGTCGAGGTGAACGAGGAGGGCAAGGAGGCGCTTACCCTGTTCCGTGTGCTTCGCCGTTTCGGCGAGTTCGCCACCATTGTCGAGGCGCGCCCCATCACGGGGCGTACCCATCAGATTCGCGTACATACTCTGCACGCTGGCCACATGATCGCTGGTGACAGCAAGTACGGCGACGAGGATTTCAGCCGCGAAATTCGTGACTTGGGAGGCAAGCGCCTGTTCCTGCACGCCTATGCCCTCACGGTGCCGCTGCCTGATGGTGGTGAGCTCAAGCTCGAAGCGCCTGTGGACGAAGTCTGGGCGAAAACCGTGGAGCGTCTGGGGGCGTCCTGATTCATGAAAAAGTCTTACGAGTTGCTGATCTTCGACTGGGACGGCACCTTGGCCGACTCGATCGGGCGGATCGTCGAGGCGATGAATGCCGCCGCCGAGCGCGCCGGTGAGGCGCCAAGCCCGGAGGAGGCGGTCAAGGGCATCATCGGCCTGGCGCTTGGTGAAGCCATTTCAACCCTCTATCCGCACCTCGATCCTGTGCAGGTCGAAACCTTCCGTCAGCACTATGCCGACATCTATACGGCGCTTGATCAGCAGCCTTCTCCGTTGTTCGAGGGGGTGGTCGAGTCGCTGGATGCCTTCCGGGTCGAGGGTTATCGCCTGGCAGTGGCGACCGGCAAGGCGCGTCGTGGTCTGGATCGGGTGCTCAAGGCCAATGGCTGGGAGCGGTTTTTCGACATCACCCGCGCCGCTGATGAGACCCGTGGCAAGCCGCACCCGCTGATGCTCGAGGAAATTCTAGGGCATTGCGGTGTCGAACCTGGGCGGGCGCTGATGGTCGGAGATTCGGCATTCGATCTGCTGATGGCCAATAACGCCGGTATGCATTCTGCGGCCGTGGGCTATGGTGCCATGTCGCTGCAGGCTTTGGCCGAGTTCGGCCCGCAAGTGTGCATCGATCACTTTTCCCAGCTGCGCGAGTGGCTGGCAGGTTCTGCGCAAATCCAATTCCAAGGTAGGTGAGCATGGTTGACGAGTGGAAAGCACCCGGTTCCGAGACTGAAGAAGAGCGCCTGGCGCGCGAAGACCGTCAAGAGGATGAGCGTGTAGAGCGCAAAAGCTGGAAGCTGCTGGAGAAGACCCTGCTGGCCGGTGTCCAGGAGCAGCGCAGGGCGCGTCGCTGGGGGATCTTCTTCAAGCTGCTGACCTTCGTCTACCTCTTCGGTGTATTGGCTCTGTTCCTGCCTTGGACGGATATGGACAAGGCCGCTTCGCGCAGCACCAGCCATACCGCATTGGTGGAAGTGCGCGGGGTGATCGCCGATCAGGAAGCTGCCAGTGCCGACAATCTGGTCAAGAGCCTGCGCGAGGCGTTCAAGGATCCAAAGACCAAGGCCGTGGTCATGCGTATCAATAGCCCCGGAGGCAGCCCGGTGCAGGCAGGTTATGTCTATGACGAGATTCGCCGGCTGCGCGGCGAGTATCCGGACATCAAGCTGTACGCGGTAATCGCTGACCTGGGTGCGTCGGGTGCCTATTACATTGCCAGTGCGGCGGACGAGATCTATGCCGACAAGGCCAGCCTGGTGGGGTCCATTGGTGTGACGGCGGCCGGGTATGGCTTTGTGGGGTCGATGGAGAAGCTTGGTGTGGAACGGCGCACGTATACCGCCGGTGAGCACAAGGCCTTCCTGGATCCGTTCTCGCCGGAAAAGCCTGAAGAGCGGGCGTTCTGGCAGGGCGTGCTGAATACCACCCATCAGCAGTTCATTGCCATGGTCAAGCAGGGCAGGGGTGATCGCCTGAAAGACAAGGAGCACCCTGAGCTGTTCAGTGGCCTGGTGTGGTCGGGTGAGCAGGCCAAGGCGCTGGGGCTTGTCGATGGCCTGGGCAGTGCGAGCTATGTGGCGCGTGAGATCGTGGGGGAGAAGGAGCTGGTCGACTTCACGGTCGAGGAGTCACCGTTCGATCGCTTCTCCAAACGCATCGGTGCCAGCGTGGCGGAGAAGTTGGCCATGTACATGGGCTTCCAGGGGCCTGCCTTGCGCTGAGTGCCTGCCTGGCCCCATCGCCGGCAATTGCTGCATAAGGCTTGCGGGTGATGGGGTGCAAGACCGCCTCTGGTGGTCTCAGGGCACTGTCACGCCTTCCGTGCTGAGCATATCCACCAGCCGGATCAACGGCAGCCCGATCAGGCTGGTGGCATCGCACCCGTGGGTGCTCTTGAACAAGCTCACACCCAGCCCCTCGGCCTTGAAGCTGCCCGCGCAATCGAGCGGCTGCTCGGCCGTCACGTAGCGCTCCACGCGCTCCCGGTCCAGTTCCCGCATCGTTACGGTAAACGGCACGCAATCGACCTGGCATTGCCCTGTGGCGGTGTTCAGCAGTGCCACCCCGGTCAGGAAGGTGACGTGCTGTCCGCTGGCCTCCAGCAATTGCTCGCAGGCGCGCTCGAAACTGTGCGGCTTGCCCAGAATCTGCTCGCCCAGTACCGCGACTTGGTCGGAGCCGATGATCAGGTGCTGCGGGTGGCTGCCGGCCAGTGCCTCGGCCTTCTGCCTGGCCAGGCGTCGCACCAGCTCTGTGGCGGGCTCGTCAGCGAGCCGCCGCTCGTCAAGGTCGGGGCTTGCCCAGGTGAAAGGCAGGCCCAGGCGCGCGAGCAGTTCGCGCCGGTAAGGGGAGCTGGAAGCCAGCAACAAAGGCAGCATGGTAGACTCCTGATCAGTTGATCCCGATTCTAACATGCAACATACCGCCGAATTTCCTTTGACAGGTGCAGGGGGCATCCCTAGAATGCTGCGCCTATGTTGAATGACCCGATTCCACCTCACGTTGACCCGCGCAAATTAGCCGATCGTGGCGTAACCCTTAACGGTTCGCTGCAACTCGCTGATTTGGAAAGACTCTGCGACCCGCTTTCCGACAATGTCGGTACGGTGCAGGCGAAGTTCGATTTTGAACGAGATGAACAGCACGTGGTGGTTATCCACAGCGAGCTGGATGTCGAAGTCAAAATGGTTTGCCAGCGTTGTCTTGAGCTGGTCACCCTGCCGATTCACAGCGAATGCACTTACGCTGTGGTGAAGGAGGGTGCGAATACCCAGTCGTTGCCGAAAGGCTATGACGTGCTGGAACTGGGCGAAGATCCTTTGGATCTGCAGGCCTTGATCGAGGAGGAGCTTCTGCTCGCCTTGCCCATCGTGCCTGCTCATCATCCGGAAGAATGCCAGCAGCCGGCGGGCGCAGACGAGCCCGAATCGAGCAAGGACGAGGTATCGCGGTCCAACCCGTTCAGTGTTTTGGCGCAGTTAAAGCGTGACCCAAACGTTTAGGAGTTAATCAATTATGGCTGTTCAGCAGAACAAAAAATCCCGCTCTGCCCGTGACATGCGCCGTTCGCACGACGCTCTGTCGGAAAACGCGCTGTCGGTAGAAAAGACCACCGGTGAAGTACACCTGCGTCACCACGTATCGCCAGAAGGCGTATACCGTGGTCGTAAAGTGATCGACAAGGGCGCTGACGAGTAATCCTTGTCTGCTCAGATCATCGCGATCGACGCAATGGGCGGGGACTTCGGTCCCCGCAGCATTGTCCAGGCTAGCATAGCCTGCCTTTCGGCTACCCCCTCGCTGCACCTGACCCTCGTCGGTCAACCATCCCTCCTAGAAGATCTTGTCAGTGGCCTTGCGGCTGCGGATCGTGCGCGCCTGCAGATTGTCGCTGCCAGTGAGGTGATCGGTATGGACGAGCGGCCATCCCAGGCGCTGCGCGGCAAGCCGGACTCGTCGATGCGCATCGCCCTTGAACTGGTGCGTGATGGCAAGGCCCAGGCCTGCGTCAGTGCCGGCAATACCGGCGCGCTGATGGCGTTGTCGCGCTTGGTGCTCAAGACGCTGCCGGGTATCGATCGGCCTGCCATGGTCGCGGCTATCCCGACTCAGGCGGGGTACTGCCAGTTGCTCGACCTGGGTGCCAATGTCGACTGCAGTGCCGAAAACCTCTACCAGTTCGCTGTAATGGGCTCGGTGGCCGCACAGGCCTTGGGTGTCCAGCGCCCGCGGGTGGCACTGTTGAATATCGGCACCGAGGACATCAAGGGCAATCAGCAGGTCAAGCTGGCTGCCACGCTGTTGCAGAACGCTCGCGGCCTCAATTATGTCGGCTTCGTCGAGGGTGATGGCCTTTATCGGGGGGAGGCGGACGTGGTGGTGTGCGACGGCTTTGTCGGCAATATCCTGCTCAAGTCCAGCGAGGGCCTGGCGACGATGATCGCTGCGCGCATCGAAAAACTGTTCAAGGGTGGCCCGTTGTCACGTGTTGCCGGGGCCGTCGCGATGCCGCTGCTCAAGCGTCTGCAGGCCGACCTGGCGCCGGCGCGGCATAATGGGGCAAGTTTTCTGGGGCTGCAGGGTATCGTCATCAAGAGCCATGGCTCGGCCGGCGTGCAGGGCTTTCAGAGCGCCATCCAGCGTGCGCTGATCGAGATCCAGGAAAACCTCCCGCAGCGCTTGCACGGGCGCCTTGAAGACCTGTTGCCTTAGGCATTTCGCCGATGAAGTGCTTAAATGTGACCGCTTGGTCCGCGTTTCCATCCAAGTTTTCAGTTTCCGCGTCTAGTCTTTGGCTCGGCGCACCCTATCCGACGACAAGATCATAAGGGCTTGTTCAATGTCTGCATCCCTCGCATTCGTCTTCCCCGGTCAAGGTTCCCAGTCGCTGGGCATGCTCAAAGAACTGGGCGCTGAAAAGCCGGTGATCGTTGAGACCTTCAAGGAAGCCTCCGAGGCTCTGGGTTACGACCTGTGGGAGCTGGTTCAGGAAGGCCCGGAAGAGCAACTCAATCAAACCGACAAGACCCAACCGGCCATCCTCACTGCCTCCATCGCTCTGTGGCGCCTGTGGCTGGAGGAGGGTGGCGCGCAGCCGGCCTTCGTGTCGGGCCACAGCCTGGGCGAGTACAGCGCTCTGGTCGCTGCTGGCAGCCTGTCGCTCAAAGACGCCGTCAAGCTGGTCAAGCGCCGTGGCGAACTGATGCAGGAAGCCGTGCCGGCCGGTCATGGCGCCATGGCCGCCATCCTCGGCCTGGGCGACGATGATGTGAAGGCCATTTGCGCCGAAGCGGCCGAAGATGAAGTGGTCAGCGCAGTCAACTTCAACTCGCCGGGCCAGGTGGTCATCGCCGGCAACGTCGCGGCGGTCAATCGTGCCATCGAGCTGTGCAAGGCCAAGGGCGCCAAGCGCGCCTTGCCGCTGCCGGTCAGCGTGCCGTCGCACTGCGC
Source organism: Pseudomonas sp. SG-MS2 (assembly GCF_009933855.1). Taxonomy (NCBI): domain Bacteria; kingdom Pseudomonadati; phylum Pseudomonadota; class Gammaproteobacteria; order Pseudomonadales; family Pseudomonadaceae; genus Pseudomonas; species Pseudomonas sp. SG-MS2. Next base: position 9,143 of record NZ_MOMO01000056.1, read on the forward strand.
CCTGATGAAGCCGGCTGCCGATCGTTTCGCCGAGCACGTCAATGCCGTCGAATGGAAGGCGCCGCAGATTCCGGTAGTGCAGAACGTTACTGCCGCCGTCGCCGCCGACCTCGACACCCTCAAGCAGGATCTGCTGGCGCAGCTGTATCAGCCGGTTCGCTGGGTTGAATGCGTGCAGACCCTCGCCGCGAACGGCGCGGTCAACCTGGTCGAATGTGGCCCGGGCAAGGTGCTGGCCGGCCTGAACAAGCGTTGCGCCGACGGTGTGACCACCTACAACCTCAATACCCCCGACGCCGTCGCCGCCACCCGTGCGGCGCTGGCCTGAATTTGGAGAAGCTTGCATGAGCCTGCAAGGTAAAGTTGCATTGGTTACCGGCGCCAGCCGGGGTATCGGCCAGGCCATCGCCCTCGAGCTGGGCCGCCAGGGCGCTACCGTGATCGGTACCGCCACCTCGGCTTCCGGTGCCGAGCGCATCGCTGCCACCCTGAAAGAGCACGGTATCACCGGTACCGGCATGGAGCTGAACGTCACCAGCGCCGAGTCGGTGGAGGCGGTACTGGGTGCCATCGGCGAGCAGTTCGGTGCCCCGGCCATTCTGGTCAACAACGCTGGCATCACCCGCGACAACCTCATGCTGCGCATGAAGGACGACGAGTGGTTCGACGTGATCGACACCAACCTGAACAGCCTCTACCGTTTGTCCAAGGGCGTGCTGCGTGGCATGACCAAGGCGCGTTGGGGTCGTATCATCAGCATCGGCTCGGTCGTCGGTGCCATGGGTAACGCTGGCCAGGCCAACTATGCGGCCGCCAAGGCCGGCCTGGAAGGCTTCAGCCGCGCCCTGGCGCGTGAAGTCGGCTCGCGCGGCATCACCGTCAATTCGGTGACCCCGGGCTTCATCGATACCGACATGACCCGCGAATTGCCAGAAGCGCAGCGCGAAGCCCTGCAGACCCAGATTCCGCTGGGCCGCCTGGGTCAGGCCGAAGAAATCGCCAAGGTGGTTTCCTTCCTGGCATCCGACGGCGCAGCCTATGTCACCGGCGCTACCGTGCCGGTGAACGGCGGGATGTACATGTAACACTGCAACTCAATGTGACGGATTGCTTAAAAAAAGAGTCATACTCCCAGCCTAAAATCCGTTATAAAGCTGCAACCAGATTCCAGGCAGGGGGCAGGGTGACTGAAGCGAAGGTGCGTTCCGCTTGAAAAGCGAACGTCTTTCTATAAAATTGGTCACCGGCCAGCTGCCTGACATATATCCATTAGGAGTGAAAACTAGGTATGAGCACCATCGAAGAACGCGTCAAGAAAATCGTCGCCGAGCAACTGGGCGTCAAGGAAGAGGAAATCAAGAACGAATCTTCTTTCGTTGATGATCTGGGTGCCGACTCGCTTGACACCGTTGAGCTGGTGATGGCTCTGGAAGAGGAATTCGAGACCGAAATCCCTGACGAAGAAGCCGAGAAGATCACTACCGTTCAAGCGGCCATCGACTACGTCAACGCCCACCAGGCTTAAGACGCTGTAGTCGACGCTTCTTGTCGAGAAGAACCGCACTGCCTTTGCCGGCGTGCGGTTTTTTCTTTGCGAAGGTCCTGCAATGATCCGCGGGCTTCGAGAGCCTGTTGCCATTTCATTCCATTGCCTTGAATGCAATGGCAAGAGACTCTGTTATTAGAAAAGGAGAGTACTGTGTCGCGTAGACGCGTCGTGGTCACTGGTATGGGTATGCTGTCGCCACTGGGTACGGATGTACCGAGCACCTGGCAGGGCATTCTGGCTGGCCGCAGTGGCATCGGTCCGATCGAGCATACGGACCTTTCTGCCTACTCCACCCGTTTTGGCGGCTCGGTGAAGGGCTTTGAGGTCGAGCAGTACCTGTCGGCCAAGGAAGCTCGCAAGCTTGACTTGTTCATCCAGTACGGCCTGGCGGCCGGTTTCCAGGCGGTACGCAATGCCGGCCTGGAAGTCACCGACGCCAACCGCGAGCGCATTGGCGTGGCCATGGGCTCTGGGATCGGCGGCCTGACCAATATCGAAGAAACCAGCCGCACCTTGCACGATCAAGGCCCGCGCCGCATTTCGCCGTTCTTCGTGCCAGGCTCGATCATCAACATGATCTCCGGCTTCCTGTCGATCCATCTGGGGTTGCAGGGCCCCAATTATGCCATTGCCACTGCCTGCACCACTGGCACCCACTGCATCGGCATGGCTGCTCGCAACATCGCCTACGGTGAAGCCGACGTGATGATCGCCGGTGGCGCCGAAATGGCCGCTTGCGGCTTGGGCATGGGTGGCTTCGGTGCTTCTCGCGCACTGTCGACCCGCAACGATGAGCCGGCCCGTGCCAGCCGCCCGTGGGACAAGGGGCGTGACGGTTTTGTACTCTCCGACGGCGCCGGTGCGCTGGTGCTCGAAGAGCTGGAGCATGCCCAGGCCCGTGGTGCGACCATCTATGCCGAGCTGGTTGGTTTCGGCATGAGCGGCGACGCTTACCACATGACTTCGCCACCCGACAGTGGCGAAGGCGCTGCGCGCTGCATGGCCAACGCCTTGCGTGATGCTGGCATCCAGCCGGCTGAGGTCAGCTACATCAACGCCCACGGTACCTCGACTCCGGCTGGCGATATCGCTGAAGTCGCGGCGATCAAGCGCGTGTTTGGCGAGCACGCCTACAAGCTGGCTGTCAGCTCGACCAAGTCGATGACCGGTCACCTGCTGGGGGCTGCGGGCGCTGTAGAGGCGATCTTCAGCGTGCTGGCGATCAACAGCCAGATGGCACCGCCAACCATCAACCTCGATGAGCCGGACGAAGGCTGCGACCTCGACTTCGTGCCCCATCAGGCGCGCAGCATGCCGATCGACGTAGTGCTGTCCAACTCGTTCGGCTTTGGTGGCACCAACGGCTCGCTGGTGTTCCGCCGGTTCGCCGGCTGATGCACAGCTGGATCGACGGCCAGCCCGCGACTGCGGTCAACCTGCAGAACCGTGGCCTGGCCTACGGCGATGGTCTGTTCGAGACCATCGCCGTACGCAGTGGCCGCCCCAGCATGCTGGACGGTCACCTGGCGCGTCTGGCCCTGGGCTGCCAGCGCCTGGCAATCGATGCCGACCTGGCGTTGGTGCGCGATGAAATCCTGCGTTATGCCAGCCAACTGGGTGACGGTGTCGCGAAACTGATCCTCACCCGGGGCGATAGCCAGCGTGGCTATGCGCCGATGGCAGGTGCCGCGCCGCGGCGCATCCTGCTGGGCAGCCCGCTGCCCGGCTACCCTGCCGAACATGCCGAACACGGTGTGCGTCTTTTCCCTTGCCAGACCCGGCTTGGGGAACAACCGTTGCTGGCAGGCCTCAAACACCTCAACCGCCTGGAGCAGGTGCTGGCCCGTGCCGAATGGCAGGACAGCGAACATGCCGAAGGCTTGATGTGTGATGGGCAAGGCAGGCTGGTCGAAGGTGTTTACAGCAATCTTTTCCTGGTGCGCGGCGGCGTGTTGCTTACTGCCGAGCTCAGCCGTTGCGGCGTGGCAGGGGTGATGCGCGGTGCGTTGCTGGAACAGGCGCAGGCACTGGCCATTCCGGTGCAGGTGCGTGACCTGCCGTTCGACGAGCTTGCGCTGGCCGATGAGGTATTCATCTGCAACAGCGTTTATGGGGTCTGGCCGGTGCGGGCTTTTGCTGCGCTGAACTGGTCGCCGGGCCCGCTCACCCGTAAACTGCAGGCCTTTGCCCGTACGTTACTGGATACCTGAATTCGTGAGACGCAAAATCCTGCTGCTGCTGGAAATGGGCTTGATCCTGGCCGGCCTGGCATTGGGCTGGTCTGCCTGGAAGGTCAACTCGGTGCTGGAGCAGCCCTTGCGCGTGACGCAGGAGCAACTGCTCGACGTGCCCAGTGGCACCAACCCCAATCGCATGTTCTACCGCATGGAGGGCGAGGGGTTGCTCGATGACGCCTTCTGGTTGCGCCTGTACTGGCGCTTCAACATGGCCGGCACACCCCTGAAAACCGGCGAATATCGCATCACGCCGGGCATGACCGTCGAAGCGTTGTTCGACGCCTGGCGCCGTGCCGATGTGGTGCAGTACAACCTGACCCTGGTGGAGGGTTGGACGTTCCGCCAGGTGCGTTCGGCGATCGCCAGGCACGAGAAGATCAAGCACACCCTCGATGGCCTTACCGACTCCGAAGTCATGGATAAGCTTGGCCACACCGGCGTGTTTCCGGAGGGCCGCTTCTTCCCTGATACCTACCGTTTCGTGCGGGGCATGAGTGACGTCGAGCTGCTGCAGCAGGCCTATATGCGGCTGGACGAAGTGCTGGCCAAAGAGTGGGCCGAGCGCGCCACCGACTTGCCTTATCGTGACCCGTACCAGGCGTTGATCATGGCCTCGTTGGTGGAGAAGGAAACCGGCATCCCCCAGGAGCGCGGGCAAATTGCCGGGGTGTTCGTTCGTCGCCTGCGGCTGGGGATGATGCTGCAGACAGACCCTACGGTCATCTACGGCATGGGCGAACGCTACAACGGCAGAATCACCCGCGCCGACCTGCGTGAGCCAACGCCTTACAACACCTATACCATCTCTGGCCTGCCGCCCACGCCGATCGCCATGGTCGGGCGAGAGGCGATCCACGCTGCGCTCCATCCAGCCGATGGCACCAGCCTGTACTTCGTCGCCCGGGGTGATGGCAGCCATGTGTTCTCCGATGACTTGGACGATCACAATTCTGCAGTGCGCGAGTATCAGCTCAAGCGCCGTGCGGATTACCGGTCAAGCCCCGCTCCCCAAGCGTCGCCAGAGTCTGGCGAACCCTCTGCCCAGGACCCGGCACCGGCCAGCGACCCCGCGCCGGCCGACGCGCCTGCGGCTGACGAACAACATTAAGGACTGCCTGTGAGCGGCTTGTTTATTACCCTGGAAGGCCCCGAAGGCGCGGGCAAAAGTACCAACCGTGATTACCTGGCAGCACGCCTGCGAGAGCAGGGGCTGGATGTGGTGCTTACCCGCGAGCCTGGCGGTACTCCGCTGGCTGAAAAGGTCCGCGAACTGCTGTTGGCACCGAGTGATGAAGTGATGGCTGCCGACACCGAGCTGTTGTTGGTGTTCGCCGCGCGCGCTCAGCATCTGGCGCAGGTGATCCGCCCGGCGCTGGAGCGTGGGGCCGTGGTGCTATGTGATCGTTTCACGTCTGTACTATTTCGGAAGGCCTTCAGAGGTAAACCTATGAATTCGAATGCTAATTTCACAGCATAAGGTGTGAAGCCCACAGAAATAGAGGGTTGAGTGCTTCTCTCAGTGAATGCCGGAACGCAAAGTGCTGATTTTTTGAAGGACATGTAAACCATTTGACCGATTCGCTTGCCTCAAATGGAAATGTAAACCCCTTTTGTCAAAAACCTCTAGCGTCAGATCGTCTGGGATTGCAGAAATGTAAACCTCTCTGCGCGCCTTCACGAAGGCTTGCTATCTCTGTAAAGCTCAACCAGACAGAACTCCTCCTTCAGCCTCTCATCTCCCTCCCTAATTTTTATGGCTCAGACTCCGCTCTTTTGACTGTGGCACTCTCGGAAGGCATCGCCGCTCGTCGAGAAAAATCGGACGAATTATTTCTCTCTAGGGGAATCAACCTGGAGGTTTCGAGGTTCGGGATAGGGTTAAAAGGGGGCTGATCATCGCTTGGGGAGAAGATAGCCAAGCTTCTGCTGATGGGGCACGTTTGGATTAGTTCGCCGATCGCTTTTCGGCGATCGGCGGAAGTAGTAGGCGTCGATTCGTCCGGCGTACTGACGTGTAGCTTGAGTATTACCGTCAGTTCGCCTTACCTGAGTCGGTGGATTTGAATGGACGTATTTTTTCCAGCGCATCAGAAACGGATGAGAACATCTGCACCATGTGGTTCACGTCTGGTGGCATAGTCGCTACATCCGGCCAGCCGGCTTTCTCCTCAAGGACCTTCAGCATCAACGATCTCATTTCTGATTTGCTATTTTCATCGCTGAACTGTTTGAGCGAATAATAGGAAAGGAGATAGCGGTCAAAAACAGAGCGAACCTTCACAAATTGCATGGATGAATCAGTGAAGCTCCGATATTGTTTCAGAAACCACGCCGCCAGAAACTCAACTACTAGGAAAGTGAGTGAGCATGAAACGATTCCGTAGATCATATAGTTTGTCGCAGGCCAGAAGTGGAAGGCGACCTGCCATACTACGATGCTGAAGATATAGAAGTATATTCCGCGACGCAGATACATTGTGCCTGTGTCAAGTAACTTTGACGCTTTTTCTTCTGCTAGGCTTACTCGCTTATCCAAGGTTTGGATGAGACTCAGCATATACTCTTCAAAGTAATCTTTGGGTTTTTCGGATTGATCTAGAGGAGCTAAGGATAAGCTGTTTCGAACTGTTTCAAGTTCTTTCAGCCTTTTTGCGGCTCTCAGCCTCTCTTTCGTCTGCGCTCGTTGGTCAATATCTTGGAAGCTTGCTGCCTCAAAGCGTGTTAAACGGCTGTAGATGACGCCTACAAATAGTGCGATGAGTGGGAGTAAAATAGTCCAGGTGTCTCGAAAGAATTCGATGTTCAATTGACTAAGAGTTTCTAAGAGCTTTTCCTTGGAAAATGCTGAGATGGAAGTTCCAACGCTGACAGCAGAGAGCGCAAGGAATGCTAATTGCCAGATTCTAATTTTTTTCTCGCCGGGGTCTGTCCAGCGGTACAGGATGTCTCCGTCAGCTTGGACGAATTGCGGTTCGTCAGAGTCATTATCCGTTTCTTCTCTCTCGTAGCGCTTCACTGCTTACTCCCCAATCCGCTCGACTCGCTCAACAGAATCGCACCCGGCGACCCATACAAAATCCGGGCGCAGAAATACCACTTCGACTTTCGTTTCGCAATGTCAAAATGATGGCGGAGGTGTCTTTTCTAGCGTAGCGAAGCTGAAAATTCGGAATGGTGTCCCAACTTACCTTTGATGATCAATCATGAAGGAAAGCAATACATCACAACCCTATTGCTACCAGTTTCAACTCCTCATGCGGGATCTCATGCAGTCCGAGGATCTCCACGATCCTCTGACCTGTGGGCGATAGATGCCCGTGAATGGGTAGGATATGGGCTATGTCATAGACGAAGCCTGCCTGGCCCCGCTGCGGGTCTATGCTGACGAGGAATTGCCTTTGGTAGAGGTAAAACGCTTGTTGGGCCAGGTCTAGCTTCTCCGTTGGAATCACACCTCGTTCAGGCCAGGCTTCAGAGCGCAGAGTGAATGACTCACGATTCGCAATTACTGCCAGAATGCAGAACTGCTGATAGGTGAGCGTCTCTGCGATTGCGAGTAGGTGATTGGCCTCTGCGGGTTGAAAGTCGGGCTTGAAGACCAAGTTGGTGAAAAAGCGGGCGATGTACTCCAGCTTCTTCCGCTCGTGCTCCTGCTTCGCGGCCAGCAGCACACCTTCGAATATTTCTTCCCCAGGTGAGGGCTGGTCGTCTTCTTTTCTCTCGAAGAAGCCGTCATTGCGAGGGGACTCCCATTGAAGCCGCTCGCGTATTCCGTCGATGGCCAACGCTGCAACGCCGCCGACCTTGTGCTGCTCTCGGGTCGACAGCATGCGTTCAGCAATATCTTCTATTACCAACTCGCAAGCTTTAGCGGCAGCGGCTGAAGCTACTGAGCCGGGCAGGCCGCCCAAAGTGCCACCAATGAGCACGGTTACAACAGAACCGACGCTGGTACCTGCGATGCTGAAGCCTTTTTTCAGCAAACCGATAGCCTTCCCATCCTTTTTCATCCTTCCTCCTAGCTCTGTGCAGATGCCCTTAGCCATTGGCGGCTTTCTAGCTATCGCATGACCGCGATCACGCGCTTTAATCTGTAATGCGTCGATAGAATCGAGATTGGTCCCCAGCGGCATTTTACAGAGGGCATGGAAGTGAAATATGAGCCCACGCAGCCAGGCAATCCCCACAGATTCACCATCAACCAGCACGTATTTCCCAAAGCGAGCATCGAGCGCTTTGCGGGCGATGATGGGGGCGTAGAAGTTTATTCGATACCGCACCAGAAGGTCATGAGGCTCAAGCCTAACAACCCCTTATTCTGCGCGCAGAGGGTCTGGGACCAGAAAACGGAAGCGGCGGTGAGCAGGCGCATCGAAGACAAATTCCAGGCGCTCGCGGACGCGATCGAGCACGGCATCGTGACGACCATAGGGATTTGGGAAAAGCGTACCGTTGAACAGTTTTTCTCTCTCTGGCGCACAAGGCAAAAATTTAGAATTGAGGGCCTTGAAGACGTGAGGCTTCACAACATCGAAGGTGAATCACTCACAAAGGCGCAACAAGAGGCCATAGAGAGCAAGCACGCCATGTACGTGTCGGACGGAGTAGTGAAGGGACGCCTGCTCGCTAGCATTCACGTATTTGGCTACGAGAGGGCCTTCCTCCAGACCAATGAGTCGATGGAGTGGGGCATCGCTCGTCCTGCCTCGGGTGACTTCGTGGTACCAGATAGCTTTGAGGACATGATGATCGTGCCGATCTCGCCTAGCGTGGCGATTGTTGCAGGCGTGCCTAATTGCGTATTGAGCAGCGACGAGGTGGCAACGATCAATCAGAGCGCGATCGCCCGTGCGAAAAACTACTACTTTGCTAGGCAGCTTTCGGCCGCACCCATCGTCCGGCGCTCAACCAACTCACAATTCACGGGCATCTTCCCTGCGCCGTGGTCGAGTTGAAAGCATTGGTGGGGAGCTTGGACCCGCTCTCGGAGCGGGATTAATCCAGGGCAGATTGGGTGATGGTAGCCTGGTGTAGGTCATGTGCAATGGGGTCAGTAACACGCATTTATGCGTCGCCCTGTAAGGGGGTGAAAATAGCCTGCCACGGTTCACATTCATCGGGCCTTCGCGGACGACAATCTCTATCTGCACCTATCTAACTGACGGCAACATCTGATCCTGCTCGCTCAAAGCAACTGGTCGCCAAACCTTTCCGCTGAATTATCCCATCCGATTCAACCGGCGCAGATCACTCTCGATTCTCTCAATCACCGCTTTCCCTTCCAGCGAGCCATCCTGCATCGCTGCCGTCAGCACGAGCAGGACGATCGGTTCGATTGCCAGGATCTTCGCTAACCCCTCAATGACAGGCAGTGTCGGTACCTGCACGCCCCTTTCGATGCGGCTGAGGGTCGATATCGCTGCAACGCTTTGAAAGCGTGCCTGTGGAAGTCCTAGCTGGACGCGCAGGCTTCGAAAAGTCAGGCCAAAAGCCTCTGCAAATTCCATTGAAAAAGAAGCTCATATCCAAAGTGGTATTTGATGCCGAAAGGCGCTAAATTGAAAGAGCGCAGACGCTTACTTACGATATATCTTGGCGTTTTTCTTCGAGATTTGGAGTGAAATCACGTCAATCTCATAAACGCAGGGGTGTGAATGGGTAGCGCGCTTCGCCGCCCAAGGGCGTTCAGCAGCCGGCGCCGAAGCGGACGCCAACAGCTGATCTACGAGTCGATAGAGGGAAGGGAATGTTCGAGACAATGCCGGTTCATCAGCTGCTTTCCGACCACGAGGATTTCCAGGCTTGGAAGATCGTGATGCTGAACAGCCCTCGCAGGTGGTTCTACATCACGACCAGCAACTACAGCGCTGACGGCGAGCATCTCCACACCTGGATGATGCTGATTACGGATCCATTGATCTTCCGACGGGTGATACATGCCAAATCCGAGACCACCAAGTATGGAAACGTCTATCTGATGATGCCGGTGGGAGAGCCTGGCTCTGAGGCTATGGGCTGGGATTACTCTAGGCTAATTGCGATGAAAGAATTCGATCCAGAGAACGGCGATGAATCCGCTTATGCCTATCTCACAGCAGATGGTGCATGGGAAGACGCGCGGCTCGAAGAAATGAAAAATGTGGAGGGGCGTATGGTGTACAAATCGCCTGATTACGATGAGCATGTCGCGGCCGAAGATATTACGGATGAGTACATCGCCTCTCTTGCCAAAAAAGTGTTCACTATCGCTTGTGAATTACATGGAGGAGATATGCGCGCGGCTGCTGCATGGCTTCAAACCCCAATGTCTGCCCTAGGCGATCTTGCACCCATTGATATCACCGAAGCGGACCTCCCGCGCTTGATGAATGCGATCGGAAAGGAGATTAGAGATATCTTACCTTGAGGTGGCTATGTTTGATGTTCCTAAGATGATTATGGCGAATGCTCCGGATCTCCTGGATCAGATCGCGATGGCTGTTACCTCCGATGGCACCTTTGCATATCTTCAGCTGAAGAGCTTGGTTTCGAGCCCGAGGCTTGCTGAGTATTGGATTCAAGATTTGAATATCGATGGGTTAGTGGAAGTAGGCGATAGCTTCCTCACTAAGCACACTATGCTTGGCGATTGGGATTATAAGAGCTATGGTATGGAGCTAAGCGCATGGGAGAAAATCAAGGGCGAGAGCGTCATGCTTGAATATGGCGACCTCAAAAGAGCGGAAGCAGGTAATCATAAAATAATAAGGTTGCAGATTTGGCCCTTCAATCCAGCAACGTTGAGCTTGGAAGAAATGAAGATAGCGGTGGCCGTGTCTTATGCACCGCTTGAGCTGATCTACGAGTCTCGGATTTTCGGAGCAATAAATGAGATGCTTGAGGAATACGGCATCGATGCTGATCCGGGGATGTAACGGGGTGCAGGGATGTAGTTGATCACATCCCTGCCATAGATTTACGTAGGGGTGTGCGCATCGCAGCGAGTGATGAGCCACCCCTGCACATTCTTCTTCTGCCCAGGTTTTCCGCAGATTTCGCAGATTTTGGATGAAAGTCCCTCGGCGAGATCGATCATTCCAGAGATGTGGTCATCGCCTCCTTGAAAATAGAATCTTAGGGAGCCGAATTTTTCCTTAATCTGAGTTGCGTGGACTTCTAAGCCGGTTGCCTCAGCTCGCGCCTGAATACTAGCGCACAGGGTGTCAATAAGCTGATGCCAGCCGTCGCCGCACTGGAAGCCGCCCCATAGGCGAGTTTTATACGTTCCTTCTTCATTGATATACCCAAGGACCTTTGGGTATTTCGTGTGTAGCTCTATTTCGATTTCTGGACTCATAGGTATTTCTCCTCGGATGATATTGGGGTGGAGTGGCTCGGGCTATCTCCTCTTATATGTGATTAGCGTGAGCTGTGCAATGCTTGATTGGGTGGCTGCTGAGTTGTTCGCCCGTCTCTGAGTTTTGGGCGTAAATATAATTTACGCTTCGAATGAAGAGCGTAAATGGTATTGTCGTTTAAGGATGGGAGGTGATTTGTCGCATAAGTATTAAGATGTGCGACAAAATACTAGCTTGCGGTTTTCGGGCTCAAAGCTTGTCGCATAAGTTTGTCGCAAGTTGTGATAACCTCAATCAATGAAATGCGACAGAAAGAGAGAAAAAAATGAATATAGGGTACGCGAGGGTTTCTACGAACAGTCAAGATCTACAATTGCAAAGAGAGCTTCTTTGTCAAGCTGGGTGCACACGAGTATTTGAAGAAAAAATAAGTGGTGCAAAAAAGGATAGGCCGGAGCTGTTGAGGATGATGGATCACCTCCGTGAGGGAGATGTCTTAATCGTCAGTCGGCTCGACCGTTTGGCTCGTTCCACGATCGACCTTCTCGCCATAGCTGATCAGCTCAATGGAATAGGCGCTGGGCTAAAGTCGCTCGCGGAGCCCTGGTTGGACACGACGTCTCCGGCTGGCCAAATGATTCTGACCATCTTCTCTGGAATTGCTCAGTTCGAGCGGAGCTTAATCGTCGAGCGGACCAGGGCGGGCCGAGAGGCGGCTCAAAGGAAGGGAGTCAAATTCGGCCCGAAGCCATCTTTAAGCAAAGATCAGATTGAGCATGCCGAGCGGTTGGTCGCTGAAGGGAAGCCGATAGCCCAGATCGCTTCTCTGCTTAGGGTCCACAGAGCAACGTTGTATAGGTCCTTGAATCGAGCAGCGCCTAATTCTGGGTAGCGGGACCTAGGTGGACCTTCCGGTGCCCATACTCCGTGTCGGAATTGTTGAGTAGCCGTCCCGGCTATAGGCACCCAGCGGCTGTGGGGCAGTCGGATGCGCTGTCCCTGGTCGGTACCTTGGTGCCTGTGGCTGTGCTCGTGTAGTCTCCAGGCGTGAATTGCCATTGATAGGTCTTATGAAAGTTTTCTCGTTCCGCGCGGATGCGCTTCAAGATGTTTTTGAGCTAATGCAGGCTAAAGGTACGCGTGACATTAGCCGTCTGACGATTTACCCAGACAGCTCCTTCCCTGATGTCGAAGTTGAGCTTTTGACCTCCATGAGCGAGGCCGAGCTTCGGGCCGTTGTTGCAGGCCTAGATGATGCTCATGTGATTTCAGACACCCTCAGGGCTTGTGAATTGAAAGCGAACCCGCTCCAGCGAGGCGATGATCCCGATCCGCTCCCGCTCGCTCCAGAGTTCTGACGTACCTGGTGATGCCTTAGGCCTCTGGTTCAGCTGCTAAAACGAGAGGGCGGGTGGACTCTGTTTATGGGGGCAGGACATTCTTGGGTTGTCAGGGTGGCCGCGGCTCTCGCCGCGAAGAGGTCCAAGGGGGAGGGATCGCTGATGGCCTGTGTGGCCTTGTACATCGGTAGCCCTCCCACCAGCCAGCTGCCGAGCATGACCGACGCCTCCCGCTGGGTCCATTCTCGCGCAAGCGAGGTAGGCTTCTGAGGGGCGACTCAAACGATTTCCTTTTTTCGGCTGTGCACGGGTAGGGCCACATGGAATACCCAATGTGGAAAGTATCGGAAGGACCAAACCTCAAGCGAGGCTTATGTGAACGAGTACGATTTTTCGCGACTAAACGACAAAGAATTTGAAGTCTTCTGCACTGACCTTCTGAGCGCTCGGGAAGGAGTGCGGTTCGAGCGATTCAAGCCTGGGCGTGATGGAGGGGTGGATGGCCGTTATTTCAAGTCCGAGGGCGATGAGTGGATTCTTCAGTGCAAACACTGGGTATCAACCCCGCTAGAGAAGCTCGTTAAATCCATCGAGGATGCTGAAAGCCTAAAAGTTAAGAAGCTATCACCAAGTCGTTATATTTTGGCTGTGTCACATGCGCTATCTCTTAATGATAAAAAGATTTTGATTCAGAAGCTTTCGCCATTTGTCTTGTCTTCGGAGGATATACTGGGTCGAGAAGATTTGAATGATATATTGGCGAAATTCCCGGGCGTTGAAAGGCGGCACTATAAGTTGTGGATCGCTAGTTCTAATGTCCTTGCGAATATGTTTAATAAGCCCATTCATGACAGAAGCGAGTTCGAGCTTGGCGAAATCATTGAGGCTTCTAGGCTGTATGTTCCAACAGTGAATCATGATCGAGCGATTGAAAAGCTGGAATCAACAAATGTTGCGATTATCACCGGTCCTGCTGGCATCGGTAAGACGACGTTGGCTGGGCAGCTAATTTTGCAATATGTCGCGGAAGGATTTGAGCTTTCGGTGATTTCCGATGACACAAAAGAGGCTGAAGGGATTTTTGATTCTGATTCTAAGCAAATTTTCTACTTTGATGATTTTTTAGGCCGTAACTACCTTGAAGCGCTCTCTGGGCATGAAGGGGCGAAGATTGTTAATTTTATTAGACGCGTCGCCCAAAACTCTAAAAAGCGTTTTGTATTGACTTCCCGGACGACCATTCTGAATCAAGGAAAAATTCTGAATGACGTTTTTCATAACTCTAATATAAACCGAAGTGAGTTTGAAATAACGCTTGAGTCTTTGGCGAAAATTGACAAGGCTCGAATACTTTATAATCACATTTGGCATTCTTCATTGGATGCCGAATACGTCGAACAGTTGTATTCACACCGACGCTATAGAACCATAATTGATCATAAGAATTTCAATCCTCGACTGATTCGGTTTATAACCGATGCCCAGCGATTGGAGGATGTTCCTCCAGAGTCATATTGGACTCATACAATAGGTTTGCTAGACGATCCCTCTCAGATCTGGGAGCACCCATTTCAATCGCAGCTGGATGATTGCGGACGTGCTCTGGTGCTACTGGTTGCTATGAGCGGACGCCTGATTACTGAACCCGAGCTTGCGGAGGCGTTCGCACGATATTTGGCTTGCCCAGGAGCTGCTGGTCTTACCGGGAAAAAGGATTTCCTCTTAAATCTTCGCCATCTATCTGGGTCCATGTTAACGAGATTTGTAGTCAGCGAGGGGCAGCCTTTGGTTCGGCTCTTCAACCCTTCTTTGGGTGATTTTGTATTCAATAGGTATGCCAGTAATACGCCAGTTCTGCGGCAATGTTTTGGTAGTCTGAAGACGCATTCCTCTTTGAAGACCCTCAAAGACATGCTGGATAACCAGATAATCACTGATGCCGTGGCTACTGACGTGGTGAATCATGTATTCTTATCAGTCTGCGATATAGGTTTTCTTGGTTCTAATGCCGAGTTTGTTGCGAAGCTGTGCGTTCTAAGATCTGAACTGGGTATGGAATTCAGCGCCTCAGATCAGAAACTGTCTAAAGCAATTTCTTTCATTGCGGGGGAAAAATGTGGGGGGCTCTTTTGAACTCAGCCAGACTGCTATTATGGGCGCTTAGCAATGGCGTTATCAGTCAAGCCAACGCGGAAATATTTTTAGAGGGCGCGTTTGCCAATGATCCGGGGCATGATGAATTGCTGGTTTTAAATGAAATAGTCAAAAATTTTGATATTGCAGGGTATGAGTGGCTATATGACGCGTATGACGAAGTGGTCACGGCGCATTTAATTGCATCGGTCGAAGACGAATTTCCAGATGCGGAAGTTTTTTCTGGTTCAAGTTCGCAATCCACAGCGCGTAGGAGATTTATTGAGTTAATGGACGAAAAGGCTGGTGAGCTGGGGGCTTATGATTCCTCAAGTGTTGCTGATAGCGTGGCTGGTGATGTGGATGTTGATAGGTTCTACGATAAGTATTTTTCTGAGACAGAGCGTGAGCCAGATTATGAGGCCCGTAGAGGTCGGCCTATGAGTTTAACCGAGGCACTGCCTAAAATCATTGACCCGATTGACGACCTTTTTGCGCGAACCTGAAAAGGTTCGGCCCTCCCGATTGGGATCATCAATGTTTTGACTAGAGTGCTCCGGAATTTTTTGTTGGCTAGAGGGATTGCGGCTTAAATCGGTCAGGGTGAGCACTTTTTGTGAGCGCTGCGTATGGTGATCAATGACCTGGAGACCTGCTCACTTCCACAATGTGTGCCGCGTCCTTGGCCGGAGGTAAGCCCTTTGTCTGCGGTGGAAGTGGCGGGACGGGTA
>NZ_MOMO01000008.1:0-21768 GCF_009933855.1 Pseudomonas sp. SG-MS2
GACTCGAACCAGGGACCCAATGATTAACAGTCATTTGCTCTACCGACTGAGCTATCGCGGAACTGAACTTCGGTACATCTTTACGGCTTCGAAGTCTGTGTTAGCTTCGATCTCTTTGGCTATCCGCTTTCGCGTTGTCGCTGCTGAGGCCGGCTATTCTACATTCTTCGTTTTGCTTGTCAACCACTTTTTTTCATTCAACTTACTGATTTCTAAGTTGTTTTGCGGTCACCGATGTTGCTGGTGATTCGCTTAGTGCCTGACAACGCGGCGTATATTAGGGGCACTCTAATTTCTGTGCAAGCGTTTTTTTCAAAAATTTCAGCAAGTTATGGAAAAAACTGGCGAGGCCCCGATTTTGCTGGGTTTGGCCGGGGCTGTTCGCCGGCAAGCCGCCCCCCACAGGGTTCCCCGTGGGCTGCCGAAACGCTGCGGCCTTAAAAAAGCCCCGCAGGTGCGGGGCTAGTTTTTGCAGCGAAGGGATCAGGCGAACACGATTTCTTCGCCTTCCACCTTGGCAGTGATCGCCGAACCCGGCATGAATTTGCCGGCCAGGATCATTTGCGCCAGCGGGTTCTCGATCCAGCGCTGGATCGCCCGCTTCAGCGGCCGGGCGCCATACACCGGGTCGTAACCCACCGCGATCAGCTTGTCCAACGCCTCCGGGCTCAGGCTCAAGGCCAGCTCGCGCTCGCTCAGGCGGCTGCGCAGGCGGCCAAGCTGGATCTCGGTGATGCCGGCGATCTGCTCGCGGCCCAAGGGCTCGAACACCACCACTTCGTCGATCCGGTTGACGAACTCCGGACGGAAGTGCGCACCCACCGCATCCATCACTGCCGCACGCTGCGCTTCGCGATCACCGGCCAGCTCCTGGATCTGCGCCGAGCCCAGGTTGGAGGTCATCACGATCACCGTGTTGCGGAAGTCCACCGTACGGCCGTGGCTGTCGGTCAGGCGGCCATCCTCGAGCACCTGCAGCAGCACGTTGAACACATCCGGGTGGGCTTTCTCCACTTCATCCAGCAGCACCACCGAGTAAGGCTTGCGCCGTACCGCTTCGGTCAGGTAACCGCCCTCTTCATAACCTACATAGCCTGGTGGGGCGCCGATCAGGCGAGCCACGGAGTGTTTCTCCATGAACTCGGACATGTCGATCCGCACCATAGCCTCTTCGGTGTCGAACAGGAATTCGGCCAGGGCCTTGCACAGCTCGGTCTTGCCCACACCGGTCGGGCCGAGGAACATGAACGAACCACTTGGCCGGTTCGGGTCGGAGAGGCCCGCACGCGAACGGCGTACGGCGTTGGCTACAGCGGTCACCGCCTCGTGCTGGCCGATCACGCGCTGGTGCAGCAGGTCTTCCATTTTCAGCAGTTTTTCGCGCTCGCCTTCCAGCATCTTGGCCACCGGGATGCCGGTCCACTTGGACACTACTTCGGCAATCTCTTCCTCGGTCACCTTGTTGCGCAGCAGCTGGTTTTCGGTCTTGCCATGCTGGTCGACCATCTGCAGGCTGCGCTCCAGGTCCGGGATAACCCCGTACTGCAGTTCGGCCATGCGGTTCAGGTCGCCTTTGCGACGGGCCGCTTCCAGCTCCTGGCGGGCTTGCTCGATCTTTTGCTGGATCTGCGCCGAGCCCTGCACTTCTGCCTTCTCGGACGCCCAGATTTCTTCCAGGTCGGAATACTCACGCTCCAGGCGCTCGATTTCCTCGGTCAGCTTCTCCAGGCGCTTCTTGGCTGCTTCGTCTTCTTCTTTCTTCAGCGCCTGGGATTCCACCTTCAGCTGGATCAGGCGACGGTCGAGGCGGTCGAGTACTTCCGGCTTGGAGTCGATCTCCATGCGGATACGGCTGGCCGCTTCGTCGATCAGGTCGATGGCCTTGTCCGGCAGCTGGCGGTCGGTGATGTAGCGGTGGCTGAGCTTGGCCGCAGCAATGATCGCGCCGTCGGTGATGGCCACCTTGTGGTGCACTTCATAGCGCTCTTTGAGGCCACGCAGGATGGCGATGGTGTCTTCCTCGCTCGGCTCCTCCACCAGTACCTTCTGGAAGCGTCGCTCCAGGGCGGCGTCCTTCTCGATGAACTGGCGGTATTCGTTGAGCGTGGTGGCACCGACGCAATGCAGTTCACCACGGGCCAGCGCCGGCTTGAGCATGTTGCCGGCGTCCATGGCGCCTTCGCCTTTACCGGCACCGACCATGGTGTGCAGCTCGTCGATGAACAGGATGATCTGGCCTTCCTGCTTGGACAGCTCGTTGAGCAACGACTTGAGGCGCTCTTCGAACTCACCGCGGTACTTGGCACCGGCGATCAGCGCGCCCATGTCCAGCGCCAGCAGGCGCTTGCCCTTGAGGCCGTCCGGCACTTCACCGTTGATGATGCGCTGGGCCAGGCCTTCGGCGATGGCCGTCTTGCCCACGCCGGGTTCGCCGATCAGCACGGGGTTGTTCTTGGTACGGCGCTGCAGCACCTGCACGGTGCGGCGGATCTCGTCGTCACGGCCGATGACCGGGTCCAGCTTGCCCTCTTCGGCACGCTTGGTCAGGTCGACGGTGTACTTGTCCAGCGCCTGGCGCGACTCTTCGGCATTGGCGTCGTTCACCGCCGCGCCGCCGCGCAGGTTGTTGATGGCGTTTTCCAGGGCCTTCTTGCTCACGCCTTGGCTAAGCAGCAGCTTGCCGAGCTTGCTGTTCTCATCCATGGCGGCGAGCAGCACCAGCTCGCTGGAAATGAACTGGTCGCCCTTCTGCTGGGCCAGGCGGTCGGCCTGGTTGAGCAGGCGCGCCAAGTCCTGCGACATGTTCACATCGCCGGTGGGGTTCTGGATTTTCGGCAGCTGGTCGAGTTCTTTTACCAGTGCCTGGCGCAGGTTGTTGATGTCGAAGCCGACCTGCATGAGCAGTGGCTTGATCGAACCACCTTGCTGCTCGATCAACGCCTGCAACAGGTGCAGGGGTTCGATGGCAGGGTGGTCCATGCCAACGGCCAGGGACTGGGCATCGGATATCGCTAATTGAAGCTTGCTGGTCAAACGGTCTATTCGCATGGGGATACCTTCCTGTAAGGGCAGGTCGGAGCGATGGACAGCGCCTTTGATGAAGAAACCTGCCTGAGATGACCTTATAGATAAGGGTGATTCTGGAAGTTTCAAGCGTAGCGGGGTTGACTAAAGTCAGCTTTATGGATTAGCGGTGCCCCAATCGCCGGCAAGCCGGCTCCCACAGGAGTGCGCAAACTTCAAGAAAGGTGGGTACTTGTGGGAGCCGGCTTGCCGGCGATGAGGCCGGGCCTGTCAGCGAGGATCTAGCCAGACCAAAGAAGCAAACCGCCCACCCTGCGGGGTGCGGCGATAGGAGAAAAACCGCTCATCGCTGACGGTGCAAAAACCACCGCCATAAACAGCTGTCACACCGCGCGCCGCCAGGCGAATGCGCGCCAGCGCATAGATGTCTGCCATCAGCTTGCCCGGCCGCTCACCCTCGACAAAGGCCTTGGCAGCCTCCGGGTGCACGGCGGTGAACGCATCCCGCACTTCCAGGCCCACTTCGAATGCCTGCGGGCCGATGGCAGGCCCCAACCACACCAGCACCTCTTCAGGCGGCAATGCCAGGCGCTCCAGCGTGGCTTCCAGCACGCCACCGGCCAGCCCGCGCCAGCCCGCATGTGCGGCAGCCACACGGGTGCCCGCGCGGTCGCAGAACAGCACGGGCAGGCAGTCGGCAGTCATTACGGTGCAGGCAATGCCTGGCTGGTCGGTCCAGCTGGCGTCGGCTTCGGCGACCACCGATGGGTCGGCATCTGCCACGATCACGCCATGCACCTGCTTGAGCCAGGCGGGCTGAATGGCAAATTCGTCGCTCAGGCGGCGGCGGTTCTCGGCGACCGCAAGCGGGTCGTCGCCCACGTGGTCACCGAGGTTGAAGGATGCATAGGGCGGCAGGCTAATGCCACCCTCACGGGTGGTGACACAGGCGCAAACCGAGGCCGGAGCCGGCCAGTCGGGGAACAGCAGCGCCTGCGTCAGGCCACTCATCCGATAAACGCCTCGCGGTCCTGGTTCAGCAGCGACAGCAACCAGACGAAGTCATCCGGCAGTTCCGACGCCCACTCCATGCGCTCACCGGTAGTGGGGTGGTCCAGCGCCAGGAAGCGTGCGTGCAGGGCCTGGCGCGGGAAGGTCTTGACCGCCTCGACCATGGTCGGGCTGGCTGCCGGCGGGATGCGGAAGCGGCCGCCGTAGGTCTGGTCACCGACCAGCGGGAAACCGACATGGGCCATGTGCACACGGATCTGGTGAGTACGGCCGGTTTCCAGCTTGACCCGCACGTGGGTGTGCGAACGGAAGCGCTTGAGCACACGGTAGTGGCTGACCGCCGGCTTGCCGCCTTCGGTCACCGCCATGCGCTGGCGTGCGCCACCGTGACGGCCGATCGGGGCGTTGATCTTGCCGCCGGCAGTTACCACGCCGATCACGATGCACTCGTAGATCCGGCTGACCGTACGGCTCTGCAGCTGCTCGACCAGCTTGGTCTGCGCCTGCAGGGTCTTGGCCACGACCATCAGGCCGGTGGTGTCTTTGTCCAGGCGATGGACAATGCCAGCGCGCGGTACGTTGACGATATCCGGCACATGGTGCAGCAAGGCGTTGAGCAATGTGCCACTGGCATGCCCGGCAGCCGGGTGCACGACCAGCCCGGCCGGCTTGTTGATCACCATGATCTGGTCGTCTTCGTAGACGATGTCCAGCTCGATGTCTTCGGCGATCCACTCGCCCTGGGCCTCTTGCTCGGCCTCAAGTGCAAGCATGGAGCCACCATGGACGGTGTCTCGAGGGCGCACGACGGCACCATCGACCGTCAGGCGGCCCTCTTTGATCCACGAAGTAAGCCGCGAACGCGAGTACTCGGCGAACAATTGGGCGGCGACCTGGTCGAGGCGTTGACCGCCCAGTTCGGACGGTACCTCTGCGCTAAGTTGAATGATCTCGGACATGCTCGATTCGGCGGGCGCACAGCCTTTGGTTTCGGCTGCGAGCTTGTGGTTAAATACGGCTTCTTTTGTCCCGGGGTTGGCCGGGGCGCTCATCATAACAGGACGGCACCGCCCAAGACAGCGGCCGTCAAAGGGACGCAAGCCGCTATGCAAGTGAAACACCTGCTGCTGATCGCCATCCTCGGGCTTACCGCGGCCTGTTCCTCTAATAAAGAGGTCATTGACGAGAACCTCAGCGAGGCCGAGCTGTATCAGCAGGCCCAGGCTGATCTGGACAACTCCAGCTACAACAGCGCCGTGAACAAGCTCAAGGCCCTGGAGTCGCGCTACCCGTTCGGCCGTTACGCCGACCAGGCGCAGCTCGAGCTGATCTACGCCAACTACAAGAATTCCGAGCCCGAGGCTGCCAAGTCGGCTGCCGAGCGCTTCATCCGCCTGCACCCGCAGCACCCGAACGTCGACTACGCCTACTACCTCAAGGGCCTGACCTCGTTCGACCAGGACCGCGGCCTGGTGGCGCGCTTCCTGCCGCTGGACATGACCAAGCGTGACCCGGGTGCCGCCCGCGACTCGTACAACGAATTCGCCCAGCTGACCAGCCGCTTCCCCAACAGCCGCTACGCCCCGGACGCCAAGCAGCGCATGATCTACCTGCGCAACCTGCTGGCGTCTTATGAAATCCACGTGGCCGACTACTACCTGAGCCGCCAGGCTTACGTGGCCGCCGCCAACCGTGGCCGCTACGTGGTGGAAAACTTCCAGGAAACCCCATCGGTCGGCGACGGCCTGGCCGTGATGGTCGAGGCATACCAGAAGATGCACCTGGACGACCTGGCCGCCACCAGCCTGGAAACCCTCAAGCTCAACTACCCTGACCACCCGAGCCTGGCCGATGGTGAGTTCCAGCCCAAGCAGACCGAGTCTGACGGCCGCGGCTGGCTGTCCAAGGCCACCCTGGGCCTGATCGAGACCGACGCGCCACTGCCACCGGGTGAAACCCGCGCCAACCAGGACGTGGTCCGCCAGTTCCAGGATGCCCGCGCCGAGATGCCGCAGGACTTGCTGCCCAAAGATGAAGACGGCGACCCGATCCTGCCGGAAGGGCCGAAAGAAGCCGAAAAAGACCGCTCTTGGTTCAGCTACATGACCTTTGGTCTGTTCGACTGATTCAACGGGGTGCGAGAAAGGGAGACTGAGGTCTCCCTTTTTTATTGGCCTCGTCCTAGACTGTCGCCTCAATCAATAGACAAGCTGGACACCATGGTTCGCCTACTTTTCTGGATCGCCCTGATCGCCGCCGCGTTCTGGCTGTGGCGCAAATTCAAGATCAGCCAGCAGTCGCCGTCCGAGCCGAAACTCGACGACCCGCTGAAGATGGTGCGCTGCGCCCACTGCGGCGTGCACCTGCCCAATGACCGGGCGCTGCAGCAGGGCAGTCAGTGGTATTGCAGCCAGGCGCACCTTCAGCAAGGGCCTGGCCAGCAGGACTGAGCCAGTACCGCACGGGCCCAATCGCCGGCAAGCCGACTCCCACGCTGTACCTTGTGGGAGCAACTGTCTTGCCGGCGATTGGGCCGCTAAGCGGCCCCAGCGATTTCAGCCAAGACGCCCGGCCGGGGCATAAGGCGCCGGGTCAATGATCGGCTCCACCCCTGTCAGCAAATCAGTAAACAACTGACACGAAGCTGGCGCCAGCACCAACCCATTGCGGTAATGCCCACAGTTCAACCACAACCCGTCATGCCCCGGCACTCGGCCGATATACGGAATGCCTTCAGGCGAACCTGGCCGCAGCCCTGCCCAGTGCGCCACCACCGTGGCATCCGCAAGCTCCGGCAACAACTCTGCCGCTGAAGCCTTGAGGCTCGCCAGTGCATCCTCGGTCGGGGTCTTGTCGTACCCGGCATGCTCCAGCGTGCTGCCCACCAAAATGTGCCCGTCACGGCGCGGAATCGCATAGCGTCCCTTGGCCAGCACCATGCTCGGCAAGAAGTCTTCGGCGCACTTGAACAGGATCATCTGGCCTTTCACCGGTTCCACCGGCAGCTCAATGCCTAGCGTGCGCAGCAGGTCGCCGCTCCAGGCGCCAGCGCTGAGCACGACATCATCAGCCTGCAGCACGCCGTCTGCGGTCTGCACGCCAGTCACGCGCTCACCGTCCTGAACAAAGCCGGTGATCTGGCAGTGCTCGCGCAAGGTCACGTTGGGCATTGCCCGCAGCGCAGCCTTCAGTGCCTTGACCAGCCGCGGGTTGCGCACATTGGCCACGCCTGCCATGTAGATGGCGCGCTTGAAGCCTGGGCCCAGTACGGGGACCGCGTCATAGGCCGCCGAAATATCCACAGGGCTGAGCGGCCGCCGCTCGCGTTCTGCCCAGGCCAGCGCCTCGGCTTCATCGTCCAGGTCGAGCCAGTACAAGCCGGTGGTGTGGACTTGCGGATCAATACCGGTGCTGGAGAACAGATGCTCACCCAGCTGTGGATAAAAGTCCTGCGACCAGTGCGCCAGGGCAGTGACTGCCTGGCTGTAGCGCCAAGGGTAAAGCGGCGAGACGATACCGCCGCCCGCCCAGGACGATTCACGCCCGACCTCGGCCTGGTCACATACCACTACCTGGCCGACCTTCGCCGCCAGGTTGAACGCCGTCAGCAGGCCGATCACCCCGCCGCCGACCACCACTACTTGCTTGTTCATCTGTCGATCCAACACCTGAAGTAAAACCGCGATGCACGGGCATCATTCAACCTTCAGCTCCCCCAGCAGCGCTCAATAGCCCCGGTGCCATCCGGGTTGCTCTGTACACCGGCCTGGTCGAGCTGGAAATCACCGCAGCGATCGTCCGCCATCAAACCATGCGGCAGCCGCCGTGCACGCAGCGTGAAGGTATCGCTGCAGCGTTCGGCATGCAGGCTGTAATGGCGGTTGCCAGCGGGCAATGCCGGTTCGCCCTCGGCGTACTGGCCGGTGCGTACACGGTGGTGTTCCAGGCGCAGGGCAGCGTCATGCAGCAGGCCAACCACTTCGCTGCGTGCGGCTCGCCTGAGCTGGTCGCTGTAACTGGGGTAGGCAATGGCAGCCAGAATGCCGGTGACCGCCACGACAATCAACAACTCGATCAGGCTCAGGCCTTGCTGCATGTCAGTATTCCCTCAGTCTCTGCCGCCAGAGAATCCGCTGCGGCGCCTGTGTTTGAGCCGCTGGCATGGCATACACCGCCTCCAGCACTTGCCTGGCCGCGAGTTGCCGGCTGACTGCGGTCACCCGGTAAAGCATGACGGGTTCATCCCTCGGCCTATGCGCGGCCCGGGTAGTTAGGCCAAGGTTCTGCAACTGGAAGTAACCGCTCTCGCTGGCTTGCCATTGCCCCAGCAAGTCATGCGCGCGCGGGGGTGGCAGGCACGCTTGGCACAACCCAGGCGGCGCGCGCTGCAGTTCGGCCTCTGCGACCAGCAGCGTGGCTTCGGCCTGATCGAATGCCTGCAAACCCTCGCCCAGGTAGCCGGCCATGCGCGTTTCCAACAGGGCATCGCGCAACGCCGAAGCCGCCAGCAGGCCAAGCAAAAGGCTGAGGACCAGCGCCAGCAGCAGTACCATGCCACGCTGGCGCTTCATGGCCTGGCAACCGGGTTGCGGATCGCCACACTCATGTCGTAACGCTGCTCGATGCCCAGACCAGGATCGAACAAGGTCAGTTGCACATCCACCCGCTGCCCTTCGGCGGTGTCGACAGGTTCAACGCGCATTTCGCGCACGTGGTCGACCAAGGGCTGAGAGCTGTTGCGCCGCATGAACCTCAGTGTGCTGCCGCGAAGTTGGTAGTGGTGCCGGCTGATGGGAAATGCCAAGGGCAAACCGGGGCTTTGAGCACGCCCCGCGTGCACTTCGGCCTCGCTGATACAATCGGTGTGCAAGGTCCAGTCCGGAGCCCCGGGGTACCCAGGCGGCTCTGCCACTATCAGGCTCAGGCTTGCCGGGCCAACCTGCAAAGGCCGCGCAAACGCTTCTCGCGCAGATGGGTCCCTGAAGTCGCCAGGCTCAAGGCGCAGGCAACCGAACATGCCGGCCATACGGATATCCTGGGCCATACGCAACAATGCCAGACGGGCGTCCGCCTGCATGCGCAACGCAGCAGATTGAAGGAGTGAGCTCTGGTGGGCCGAGATGAAAAGCTGGCTGGCGGCAGTCAGCAGCATCAGGCCGATGGCAAGCGCAAGCATTGCCTCGACCAGGCCGAAACCACCCTGCTCACGCTTCATGGCCGCGGCACCGTCAGCTTGCCAGCGGCCTTGCCCCGTTCAAGCAGCGTATGGGCGCCCAGCGCATCCTGCATATCACGACGCGCACTGTCAGTGGCCTGCAATGCCTGCAGCTGCAACGCTGCGGCAGCGAACATGCCCAGTGCCACCACCGCTACGGCCAACAGTACCTCCAGAAGCGTCATGCCCCGTTGTTTCGTGTGCATCCCTGCACCTCCTGCGATCTTTCCCGCAATTGCCTTGCACCTCGCCGACTGGACCTCTTGCCCAACGACCGTGAAGCTACAGCCAAGCACTTCCAGGGAGGAATGCACGGTGAAGCAACAGGGCGTAACACTGATACAAATGATGTTCGGGCTGGCTATGGCGGCGCTGCTGACGCAGCTTGGCATGCCGGCCTACGCGAAATTGAGCGATGACCTGCACAGGGCAGCAGCAGCCCGCGACCTGGCCCAGGCGCTGCGTAGCGCACGCAGCCACGCGGCCCTGCAGGGCCAGGCGGTAGTGGTGCAGTCTTTGGACAATGATTGGGGCAAGGGCTGGCGCGTGCTGTTGGAACATAACCAGCAGTTGCTGCGCGAGTACCGACTGGCTCGGCCCCAGCGGGTGAAAGCCAATATCGGGAGCCAGGTGAAATTCAGCGCACTGGGTGTGCCATTGGGGAAGAGCAACAACTTGTCAGGGGGGCGGCTGGAGGTCTGTGAGCGCTCGTCTGCAACCAGCCGGCACCGTGTTGTGCTGGCGACCAGCGGTAGGGTCAGCCTGCGCACTGATGAACTGAAAAAGTCCCTGTGCGCAGGCCGCTGATCAGATCAGCGAACGAACCCGCAGCTCTTTGGGCATGGAGAACGTGATGTTCTCCGGGCGCCCGTCAAGCTCTTCGGCGCCCGTGGCACCCCAGGCCTTGAGCTGGTCGATCACGCCACGCACCAGCACTTCGGGGGCCGAAGCGCCAGCAGTGATACCAATCCGCGCAGCCTGGTCGAACCAGCCGCGTTGCATGTCCTCGGCGCCATCGATCAGGTAGGCCGGGGTACCCATGCGCTCGGCCAGCTCACGCAGGCGGTTGGAGTTGGAACTGTTGGGGCTGCCCACCACCAGTACCACATCACACTCACCGGCCAGTTGCTTGACGGCGTCCTGGCGGTTCTGGGTGGCGTAGCAGATGTCGTCTTTGCGCGGGCCGCCGATGTTCGGGAAGCGCGTACGCAGGGCATCGATGACACGGCTGGTGTCGTCCATCGACAGCGTGGTCTGGGTGACGAACGCCAGGTTGTCCGGGTCGCGCACCTGCAGCCGGGCAACATCCTCCTCGTCTTCGACCAGGTAGATGGCACCGCCGTTGCTGGCGTCGTATTGCCCCATGGTGCCTTCGACTTCCGGGTGCCCTTCGTGGCCGATCAGGATGCACTCACGGCCGTCACGGCTGTATTTGGCGACCTCGATATGCACCTTGGTCACCAGCGGGCAGGTGGCGTCGAACACTTTCAGGCCGCGGCCGGCGGCTTCCTGGCGCACGGCCTGGGAAACACCATGGGCGCTGAAAATGACGATGACGTCGTCCGGTACCTGATCCAGTTCTTCGACGAAGATGGCGCCACGGCTGCGCAGGTCTTCCACCACGAACTTGTTGTGCACCACTTCATGGCGCACATAGATCGGCGGGCCGAAGACTTCCAGCGCACGGTTGACGATCTCGATCGCCCGGTCGACCCCTGCGCAGAAACCGCGAGGGTTGGCGAGTTTGATTTGCATGCTCGGCTCCAGGCTTACAGGGCCTTCACCTCGAGGATCTCCACCTCGAAGGTAAGGGTCTTGCCTGCCAGTGGGTGATTGAAGTCGATGGTCACCTGGTTGTCATCGAACGCTTTGACCACACCGGGTAATTCGGTGTTGGCGGCATCGTTGAAGATGATCAGCAGCCCTTCGGACAATTCCATGCCCTCGAACTGGGACCGTGGCATGACCTGTACGTTCTGCGGGTTAGGCTGGCCGAAGGCATTCTCCGGGGCAACCACGACCGTGCGCTTGTCACCGGCCTTGAAGCCGAACAGCGCGGCCTCGAAACCCGGCAGCAGGTTGCCATCGCCGACCTTGAAGGTGGCTGGAGCCTTGTCGAACGTGCTGTCGACGGTATCGCCGTTTTCCAGGTGCAGCGCGAAGTGCAGGGTAACTTCGGTGTTCTGGCCGATACGGGTGTCAGTCATGGACCGGATCCTCGGACTTCTTGCTCTTGAACATATCCAGCGCCAGCATCACCGCACCAACGGTGATGGCGCTGTCGGCCACATTGAAGGCCGGGAAGTGATGAACGTTCTTCCAGTGCACCAGGATGAAATCCACCACATGGCCCAGCACGATGCGGTCGTACAGGTTGCCCAGGGCTCCGCCGAGCACCAGCGCCAGCGCCACGGCCAGCCAGGTCTCGTTGCGCCCCAGGCGCTTGAGCCAGACCACCAGCACGGCGCTGACCACCACGGCGATCAGGGCGAACAGCCAGCGCTGCCAGCCGGAGCTGTCGGCCAGGAAGCTGAACGCCGCGCCGGTGTTGTAGGCCAGGGTCCAGCTGAAGTAGTCAGGGATGACCACGATCTGCTGGTACATGCTCAGGGCGTTGTTGAAATACAGCTTGGTGGCCTGGTCAACGACCAGGACCAGCAGGCTGAGCCAGAGCCATGCAAGGCGCCCGAAGCGCCCCGCTGCAGGGTTAGGCATAGTGGCGCACCTCACCGGAACCGCTCAGGTTGTCGACGCAACGGCTGCAGATTTCCGGGTGCTCCGGATGGCTGCCGACGTCGGCGCGGAAGTGCCAGCAGCGGCCGCACTTGGCGTGGCCAGACTTGACCACTTTCAGCTTGAGGCCTTCGACTTCGGTGGCCACGGCATCGGCCGGCGCCTGGGCGAACGGCACCACGCTGGCAGCGGAGGTGATGAGTACGAAGCGCAGCTCATCGCCCAGCTTGCTCAGGTCGGCGCTGAGGCCCTCTTCGGCGAACAGGGTGACTTCGGCCTGCAGGTTGCCGCCGATGACCTTGGCGGTACGCTGGTTTTCCAGCTCCTTGTTGACCGCAGCCTTGACCGCCATCACGCGGTCCCAGTAGGCGCGATCCAGCTCGGTGCCTTCCGGCAGCTCGCTCAGGCCCTGGTACCAGCCGTTGAGCATGACCGACTCGTTGCGTTCGCCCGGCAGGTACTGCCAGATTTCATCGGCAGTGAAGGCCAGGATCGGCGCGATCCAACGCACCAGCGCTTCGCTGATGTGGTACAGCGCGGTCTGGCAGGAACGACGGGCGACACTGTTGGCGCCAGTGGTGTACTGGCGGTCCTTGATGATGTCGAGGTAGAAGCCGCCCAGCTCCTGCACGCAGAAGTTGTGGATCTTCGAGTAGACGTTCCAGAAGCGGTACTCGCTGTAGTGCTCTTCCAGCTCGCGTTGCAGCAGCAGGGTACGGTCCACTGCCCAGCGGTCCAGGGCCAGCATGTCCTCTGGGGCCAGCAGGTCGCGGGCCGGGTCGAAGCCGGACAGGTTGGAGAGCAGGAAGCGGGCGGTGTTGCGGATACGGCGGTAGGCGTCGGCGCTGCGCTGCAGGATCTGCTCGGAAACGGCCATCTCACCCGAATAGTCGGTGGCCGATACCCACAGGCGCAGGATGTCGGCACCCAGGGTGTTGTTGACCTTTTCCGGTTCGATGGTGTTACCCAGCGACTTGGACATCTTGCGGCCGCTTTCGTCCACGGTGAAACCGTGGGTCAGCAGTTCGCGGTACGGCGCGTGGTTGTCGATGGCGCAACCGGTCAGCAACGAGGAATGGAACCAGCCGCGGTGCTGGTCGGAGCCTTCCAGGTACAGGTCCGCACGCGGGCCGGTGGCGTGGCCGATGTCGTGCGAGCCGCGCAGTACGTGCCAGTGGGTGGTGCCGGAGTCGAACCACACGTCCAGAGTGTCGGTGATCTTGTCGTACTGGCCGGCTTCGTCACCGAGCAGTTCGGCGGCGTCCAGCTTGAACCAGGCCTCGATGCCTTCCTGTTCGACGCGCTTGGCCACGGCTTCCATCAGCTCGACGGTGCGCGGGTGCAGTTCGCCGGTCTGCTTGTGCAGGAAGAACGGGATCGGCACACCCCAGTTGCGCTGACGCGAGATGCACCAGTCCGGGCGGTTGGCGATCATCGAGTGCAGGCGCGCCTGGCCCCAGGCCGGGACGAACTGGGTGTCTTCGATGGCTTTGAGCGCACGCTCACGCAGCGGCTCGCCAGTGCTTGGCTGCTTGTCCATGCCGACGAACCACTGCGCGGTAGCGCGGTAGATCAGCGGGGTCTTGTGGCGCCAGCAGTGCATGTAGCTGTGGCTGATGGTTTCGGTGTGCATCAGCGCACCGACTTCGCTCAGCTTTTCGACGATGGCCGGGTTGGCCTTCCAGATGAACTGGCCGCCAAAGAACTCCAGCGACTCGACATACACACCGTTGCTCTGCACCGGCGTGAGGATATCGTCGTTGACCATGCCGTAGCGCTTGCAGGTAACAAAGTCGTCTTCACCGTAGGCCGGCGCGGAGTGGACCACACCGGTACCTGCGCCCAGCTCGACGTAGTCGGCCAGGTAGACAGGCGACAGGCGGTCGTAGAAGGGGTGACTGAAATTGACCAGCTCCAGGGCCGAGCCTTGGGCGGTGGCGATGACCGAGCCTTCCAGGTTGTAGCGCGTGAGGCACGACTCGACCAGTTCTTCGGCCAGCACCAGCAGACGCTCGCCGGTATCGACCAGAGCGTACTTGAACTCCGGGTGGATGTTCAGCGCCTGGTTGGCGGGGATGGTCCACGGGGTGGTGGTCCAGATCACGATGGCAGCGGGCTTGGCCAGCGCCGGCAGGCCGAACGCGGCAGCCAGTTTGTCAGCGTCGGCGACCGGGAAGGCCACATCGATGGTCTGCGACTTCTTGTCGGCGTACTCGACCTCGGCTTCTGCGAGCGCGGAGCCGCAATCGAAGCACCAGTTCACAGGCTTGAGGCCCTTGAACACGAAGCCCTGCTTGACCATTTCGGCCAGGGCACGGATTTCACCGGCCTCGTTGGCGAAGTTCATGGTCTTGTAAGGGTTGTCCCAGTCACCCAGCACACCCAGGCGGATGAACTCGGTCTTCTGCCCTTCGATCTGCTCGGCAGCATATTCGCGGCACAGCTCACGTGTGCGGTCGGCCGTCAGGTGCTTGCCATGGGTGACTTCGACCTTGTGCTCGATCGGCAGGCCGTGGCAGTCCCAACCCGGTACGTAAGGCGCATCGAAGCCCGACAACGTCTTGGAGCGGACGATCATGTCCTTGAGAATCTTGTTCAGCGCATGACCGATGTGAATCTTGCCGTTGGCATAGGGCGGGCCGTCGTGCAGGACGAACTTCGGACGATCCTTGCCAATTTCGCGCAGCTTCTGGTACAGGCCAATGCTGTCCCAGCGCTGCAGGATCTGCGGTTCGCGCTGAGGCAGGCCGGCCTTCATGGGGAAGGCGGTGTCCGGAAGGTTTAGCGTGGCTTTGTAGTCGGTCATTTCAGGCTCTTGGTTAGCGGTTGAGCGTGCCAATGTGCACGTGCGGCGGCGATATCCGCATCGATCGCCGACTTCAGCGCCTCCAGGGAGGCGAATCGCTGCTCTTCACGCAGCTTGTGGTGGAATTCCACCGTCAGGCGCCGGCCATACAGATCGCCGGCATAATCCAGTAGATGAATTTCAAGGTGCGGGCGGCCGTCGCCGGCCACGGTGGGGCGCACCCCGATGTTGCCGACACCCGGCCAGGCCTTGCCGTCGATTTCGATGCTGGCCAGGTAGACCCCGGACAACGGTACGCGACGGCGCTTGAGCTGGATGTTGGCGGTGGGCGTGCCGAGCTGGCGGGCCAGCTTCTGGCCGTGCAATACGCGCCCGGTAATGCTGTAGGGGCGGCCCAGCAAGTGCTCGGCGAGCTCGAAGTTGCCTGCGGACAGCGCCTGGCGCACCTCGGTGCTGCTGACCCGCAAACCGTCCTGGATCACCGTGTTGGCGGCCTCGACGGTGAAACCGTACTGCTTGCCGGCTTCGATCAGGAAGGTGAAATCGCCAGCGCGGTCGCAGCCAAAGCGGAAGTCGTCGCCCACTTCAAGGTGGCGCACGCCCAGGCCATCGACCAGGATCGCCTCGACGAATTCATCGGCGCTCAGGTTGCTCAGGCGCTGGTTGAACGCCAGGCACAAGACCCTATCGATACCTTCGCCAGCCAGCAGCTCGACCTTGTCACGCAGGCGCGCCAGGCGGGCCGGCGCAGTGTCCGGAGCGAAGTACTCGCGCGGCTGCGGCTCGAAGATCACCACGCACGTAGGCAGGCCAAGTGCCTGGCCGCGCTCGCGCAGACGCGCCAGGATTGCCTGGTGGCCGCGGTGAACCCCGTCGAAGTTGCCAATGGTGGCGACACAGCCCCGGTGCTCGGGGCGCAGGTTGTGAAGACCTCGAACCAGCTGCATAACGCGCTTCTTGCTCATAAAGTGGCCGATTATAACCACACCCGGGCGCTGGTGACAGGCAGCAGCGCCCGGGTGCAGCGTGGAAAACGAAAAACCGACGCCTGACCCGCCTTCCAGCTCAGTGCAGGGCCTTGCGGGCGAAGTGCCGGGGCCTGAAGCCGCACAGGTAAAGGCAACCGAAATAGGTCACGATACCGGCCGCGATCAACGCCCCAAGGCGCACGAAACGCTCGAACATGTTGCCTTGCTCCCACGCCGGCAGGTAGTGCATGCCCACCAGCAGTACGGCCACCATCAGCGCTACTGCCAGCACCAGCTTGAGCAGGAACAGCGTCCAGCCCGGCTGCGGCTGGAACAGCTGCTGGCTGCGCAGCTTCCAGAACAGCAGGCCCGCATTCAGGCAGGCACCCAGGCTGATCGCCAAGGCCAGGCCGGCGTGCTGCAGTGGGCCGACAAGGGCCAGGTTGAACAGCTGAGTGCAGATGAGGGTGAAGATCGCGATCCGCACGGGCGTACGAATATTCTGCTGCGCATAGAAGCCCGGTGCCAGTACCTTGACCAGAATGATCGCCAACAGGCCTACCGAATAGGCGATCAGTGCCTGCTGGGTCATCGCCGCATCGAAGGCGCTGAACTTGCCGTACTGAAACAATGCAACGGTCAGCGGCTCGGCGAGTATCGCCAGGGCCAGTGTGCAGGGCAGCACCAGCAGGAAGCACAGGCGCAGGCCCCAGTCGAGGATCCGCGAATACTCCTCGCGGTCCTTGTTGGCGTAGGTCTTGGCCAACGTCGGCAGCAGGATGGTACCCAGGGCAACGCCAAGCACGCCCGAGGGCAACTCCATCAGACGGTCGGCGTAGTACATCCAGGACACCGAGCCGGCCACCAGGAAAGAGGCGAAGATGGTGTTGATGATCAGCGAAATCTGGCTGACCGAAACGCCGAGAATGGCCGGCAACATCTGTTTGAGCACGCGCCACACGCCGGTGTCACGCAGGTTCAGGCGCGGCAGCACGAGCATGCCGATTTTTTTCAGCGCTGGCAGCTGGTACAGCAACTGCGCCAGGCCACCGGCCAGTACGCCCCAGGCCAGTGCCATGATGGGCGGGTCGAAATACGGCGTGAGCAGCAGGGCGAAGATGATCATCGCCACGTTGAGCAGGGTCGGCGTGAAGGCCGGGACCGAAAAACGGTTCCAGGTATTGAGGATCGCACCGGCCAAGGACGACAGTGAGATCAGCAATATATAAGGAAAGGTCACCCGCAGCAGGTCGGTGGTCAGCTGGTATTTCTCGGCATCGTCCGCAAAACCGGGCGCGGTGGCCCAGACCACCCAGGGTGCCGCAAGCACGCCAATCACCGTGACCAGGGCCAGGACCAGCGTCAGCAGGCCGCTGATATAGGCGATGAAAGTGCGCGTCGCCTCCTCGCCCTGCTGGGTCTTGTATTCGGCAAGGATCGGCACGAACGCTTGGGAAAAGGCCCCCTCGGCAAAAATCCGCCGCAGCAGGTTGGGCAACTTGAAGGCGATGAAAAAGGCGTCGGTAGCGATGCCGGCGCCGAAAACACGGGCCAGGATGGTGTCACGCACGAACCCCAGCACCCGGGAAATCATGGTGATGGAGCTGACTGCAGCCAGGGATTTGAGCAGGTTCATCGAAAAGATTCACGCCAAGGGCAGAGGACGCTGCCAGACAGCGTCCGAATGTGCGATACTCCCGCGCCTTCGCAGGGGAGCCAAAAATTCCCGAGTTTACAGGTCGTGCAGCAGAAAGGAATATTTCCCTCCTGTTGGTACACCGCTCGGCGGAACCCTGCAGGTGGCCTTGACATCCGGTCAACTGATCGGCATGATTCGCGGCCTATTTTGTTTGCTATTTACCTAAAGTCTTTCGAGGAGCTCGACGGTGGCCAACACACCTTCCGCCAAGAAACGTGCAAAACAGGCTGAGAAGCGTCGCAGCCACAACGCCAGCCTGCGTTCCATGGTCCGCACCTACATCAAGAATGTAGTCAAAGCCATCGACGCAAAAGACGCCGAAAAAGCGCAAGCCGCTTACGTTCTGGCTGTACCTGTAATCGACCGTATGGCCGACAAGGGTATCATCCACAAGAACAAAGCTGCTCGCCACAAAGGCCGTCTGAATGGCCACATCAAGGCGCTGAAAGAAGCTGCAGCTGCCTAAGCGACGCTTGTCGAAAAACCGACCCTAGGGTCGGTTTTTTATTGCCTGCGATTTGATGATGCTTGTGTTGCCAGTAACGGCCTCATCGCCGGCAAGCCGGGCCCTGCAGAAGCGAAAGGGCCGCATAGCGGCCCCTGCATTACTTGGCGATCTGAATCTTCGGTGCCCACTGCAGCCAGGCGTCCTCAGGCTTGTCGAACAAGGCAAAGGTCTGCTGCGGCCGCGCCGGGTTACCCATCTGCTCGCCATCAGGCGTGGCGAATGCAATACCACCGTCGATGAGGGTCTCCAGCGACTCGGTACGCACAGTGGCGCCCTTGAACAAGCCCCAGTCGAAACCGAAACCGCTGCTGTTCCAGAACCGGCTGCCACCGCGCACCAGCGCGGCATAGCGTGGCTCGATCAGGATGTGAATCAGCACGCGGTCTGCCGTCTGGCCCAACTCGAAGCCCGTTACCTTACCCACCGCGACCTCACGGTAGGTCACCGGCACGCCCGGCTTGATCGACCCCCTGCGCGGGGCGCTGAGGGTCAATGGCAGGCCGACTTCCACCCCGGTGACCTCAGGCGCGTCAGCCAAGGCTATGAAATCACGCTGCGGGCCTTTGTCCTTAACAGCGGGCTGCACTTCCAGGTACTGGCCGCCAATCAGGGTATCGAGGTTTTCTGTACGCACCAAGCCAAGGGCCGGCTTGACCACCCAGAACTGCGTCCCTGCACGGGCGATGCGGTCTGCCGCTTCGGTGATACGCGCGCGCAACAACACAGCCTGCAGGTCTTTGGTCAGGTCGACACTTTCGACACTACCAACATCCAGGCCACGGAAACGGATGGGCGTTCCCGGCTTGAGGCCATCTGCACGGTCTACACGGATGGTTATCAGCGTGCCGGCACGGTTTACCGCCTCCTGGCTGTCGTGCAGCCGGAACCTTGGAATATGGCGCTTGAGGGCTACGTTCGGCGTTGGCGTGTCGAAGGCGATGCCACCGGCCATCAGGGTCTGCAGCGACTCACTCTTTATCTTGATGCCCGACAGGCCACCGGTGAGGGTAATGCCGCTGACGTTCCAGAAACGCGAAGAGCCATTGACCAGGTTCTCGTACTCCTTTTCGATGTGCACACCGATCAGGATGCGATTGCTGTTGCGGGCGAACTGGTAGCTCTGCACGCTACCAACCTTGACCTGGCGATACATCACCGGGCTACCGACCTCCAACGAGCCCAGCGTATCGGCGAACAGCACCATGTGCAGGCCAGGCGCCTTGAGGTCCAGCGGCGGTGCCTTGGCCCTTGCTTCGAACTCGCGCTGCGGCGTGGCCCCCTTCTCACCCGGGCGAATGGCAATGTAGTTACCCTTCACCAAGGCCTCCAGGCCTGTGATACCCGCCAGAGAAATGGAAGGTTTGACCACCCAGAACTGCGTGCCATCGACCAGATAGTCTTCGGTCAGGGGGTCCAGGGTCAGCTCAGCCATGGCGCTGCCAAGGTTGTTTTCCATCTTCAGGGCTTTCAGCGAACCGACTTGAATGCCTTTGTACATGACCGGGGTGCGCCCCGCCTGCAGTCCCTCATAGTCGCTCAGCTTGACCTTCACACGGATACCCGCCTGGGCGGCATCGAAATCTTCGTACAAGCGGAATGGCAGGCTCGGGTCGGTGGGCGGGCTATCCTTGCGGTATTCCGGTGTAGCAAAGGCGATACCACCGGCAACGATGCTGGAGAGGGATTCGCTGCGTACTTTTACCCCGGACAGCCCGGCATCGATGCTGATGCCGCTGGCATTCCAGAAGCGCGTGTGTTTGCGCACCAGGCTGGCATAAGCCGGCTCGATGAACACTTTGACCTCAACCGTGCTCTGATCCTCGGAAAGGCGATAGCTCTTTACCCGGCCAACCTGGATCTGCTTGTAGAACACCGGGCTGTCGCGATTGAGGGAGCCCAAGCGATCGGCCTTGAGCGTAAGGTGCAGGCCCGGCTCGCTGTCCGAAAGCGGTGGCGCCACCTTCAATGCCTTGAAGCGCTTGGTTCGCTCACCCTCGCCAGGGCTGACGGCAATGTAATTACCTGACACCAATGTCTCGAGACCGGAGATACCCGCCAGCGTGACACTGGGCTTGACCAGCCAGAACCGTGTCCCTTTGGTAAGGTGAGGCTCTGCGTCTTTGTTCATCTCGATAGTGGCAATGACACCTTGGTTTTCGCCCTCGGCATCGAGCACCAGGCTTTTTACCTTGCCCACGGGCATGCCTTTGTAGATGACTTCGGTTTTGTTGGCGACGATGCCCTCACCGCTCTCGAAACGAACCTCGATTTCCACACCCGCATCACGGTAGGCCTGCCAGGCCAGCCACCCTCCAATCATCAAAGCGATCAGCGGCAGAATCCAGATGGCCGACCAGTTGGAGGCGGGCCGGGTTTTAGCCGTTGGCATGTCACTCATGGTCGTCATCCGACTCCGTGTTATCCCAAATCAGTCGGGGATCGAAAGTTAAAGCAGCGAGCATCGTGAGAATCACCACAGTAGCGAAGGCGACAGCGCCCAGGTTGGCTTCGACACTGGCGATACGGCCGAAATTCACCACCGCCACCAAGATGGCGATGACGAAGATGTCCAGCATGGACCAGCGTCCTATGAACTCGATGAACCGATACATCAAGATGCGTTGCCGCGCTGACAAGGGTTGGCGGCGCTGCACCGAATACAACAACAAACCGATGCCCACCAGTTTGAAGGTGGGCACCAGAATACTGGCAATGAACACCACTGCGGCAATGGGCAACATGCCATGCTTGAGCAGGGTAATGACGCCGGACATGATCGTGTCCGGGCTGCCCTGCCCCAATGTACTGACAGTCATGATCGGCAGCACGTTGGCAGGTATGTACAGGATCGAGGCAGCGATGAGTAGCGCCCAGGTACGGACGATACTGTTGGGCCGACGTGCATGCACAATCGCGCCACAGCGCGTGCAGGTCTGCGACTTGCTCTCGGAATCCTGTCGATTCAGTTCATGACACTCATTGCAGACCATAATGCCCGCATCAATCGCCCGCATGCAGATTCTCCCCTGACAGCGCACTCCAGATCTGGTGTGGAGACATCACCACTTCAAGCCAAACCTGAATCAGCAACAGGCTTATGAAGCAAAACAACCCTAGCCCTACGGTCAGCTCGGCAAGGTCGACCAGCTTCACGATTGCGACCAATACGCCCATGAAGTAGACCTCGAGCATGCCCCAGTCACGCAAATGATGATAAATGCGATAGAACAACAGCCCGTAGCTACGCCCGACGTTCAGGCGGATGCTCAATAGCACCAGGAGCTGGCACATCAGCTTGAGAAACGGAACCGCCATGCTGCACAGGAACACCACGACAGCGACACCGCGCATTTCGGAGTTGTACAAGCCCAGCACGCCACTCCACACCGTATCGTCTGAAGTCTGGCCAAGCAGGTGCAGCTGCATGATTGGCAGAAAGTTGGCAGGCACGAAGAGCAGTAGCGCGGTCAGCACCAGTGCCAGGCTGCGATTGACCACATTGTGCCGGTGAGCGTATAGCTCATAACCACAGCGGGGGCACTGCGCCTTTTCATCGTGTTGCAGTTGGGGCTTGCGCATCAGCAGGTCGCATTCATGGCACGCGACCAGCTCGTCCAGCGGCAACTGCTCTAGCGCTTGGGTTTCGACTGGGTTGGGCATCTCGAGGTTCTGAATAGGTACGTCG
This sequence comes from Pseudomonas sp. SG-MS2, assembly GCF_009933855.1. Classification (NCBI taxonomy): domain Bacteria; kingdom Pseudomonadati; phylum Pseudomonadota; class Gammaproteobacteria; order Pseudomonadales; family Pseudomonadaceae; genus Pseudomonas; species Pseudomonas sp. SG-MS2. The sequence goes on from NZ_MOMO01000008.1 coordinate 21,650, forward strand.
GCTCTATTCTAGTGATACAGCTCGAAATGTGGGAGCCGACTTTCGGGAAACGGAGCTGGAAAGACAAAACCCCTACCTGCTTGCGCAGATAGGGGTTTTGCGAAATGAATCTTGACGAT
>NZ_MOMO01000057.1:0-3245 GCF_009933855.1 Pseudomonas sp. SG-MS2
ATCCCTGAGGCATTTCCCCGACAACAGCGATACTTCAGCAGCGCTCGTAGGATAATTCCCAAGCAGGTCGATGCTGAAGCATTTGGTTTCAAGTTCAGAAATGTCTTACGGCTAGAGACCCTATCGCTGCTACTGGTCTAGGCCATGTCGCTGAACGCGAATTCCTCCGCCAAGTGATCGATCAGCGACCGCACCGACGGCAGCAACCCACGCCGCGAAGGGAAGATGGCATGCACGATGCCGCAGCGCGGGTGCCACTGCGGCAACAGTTCCACCAAACGGCCTTCGGCCAGGTCTTCGCGCACCGCCACCCGTGGCAAGTGCGCGATACCAACTCCGGCCACCACGAAATGGCGCAGGGCAAACAGGTCATCGGTGACCATGCGCGGTGTGTGCGGGATCACGATGCTGCGGCTCATGTCCTCGCCCTGGAACAGCTCCCACTGGTACTCGCGCTGGGCGCTACCCCAATGCACGCTGGGCAGCGTGCCGAGCAACTGCGGGTCGAAGCCCTTGGGCAAGTGCTCCAGATACTGCGGGTGCCCCACCAGGCACTGGGTGCTGTTGCTCAGTACTTTCATCACCATGTCGGTGTTTTCCAGCGGCGGGAAGCGCACGCGCAGCGCTACGTCGAAGCCTTCGTGCAGCAGGTCGACGCGGCGGTTGGTGCTCTCGATGAACAGCTCTACCTGCGGATACTTGAGCATGTAGCGGGTGAGCATTGGCCCGACCCAGGAGTTGAGCAGGGTAGTCGGGCAGCTGATGCGCACCAGCCCGCGCGGTTCGCTGCGGTTGCGCTCGATGATTTCTGCCGCGCCCTCGGCCTCTACGCGCATGGCCAGGCAACGGTTGTAGTAGGCCTGGCCGATCTCGGTGAGCGAACAGTGCCGGCTGGTGCGGTGCAGCAGGCGCACGCCCAGGCGGTCCTCAAGGTCGGCGATGCGGCGGCTGAGTTTCGACTTGGGCATGTCCAGCGCCCGCCCGGCCGGTGCGAAGCCGCCGTGCTCGACCACTTGGGTGAAGTAGTAGAGGGAGTTGAGGTCTTCCAATGATCGTTCTCCAGGCGGAACGCTAAGGGCAATTTTCGCAGTCTACCGCTTTTGCCGGAGCGCTAAATCAGTTGCCCTTGAGAACAGGCTGGCCAATCCGGAAATTTGCCTGACGCTCAATCCGCATCCGAATCAAACAACCGCTCCAACTCCACCCGCGCTTCCTTGGCCGTCTGCATCACCTTGGCCCGGTCATCACGCACCTGCCCCTGCGCCTCCAGCACTTCCTCGTCATGCTGGGCAAACCGCTCGATGCGGTCCGCCGCCTGTTCACTGCTCAGCCCCAACCCGACCAGCGCCCGGCGGGTCATTTCCAGGCTCGAATAGAACGTCTCGCGAATCGGCTCTGCGCCCACGTCCACCAGCTTGTGCACATGCTGGCGGTTACGCGCGCGGGCCAGCACTTTAAGGTGAGGGTACAGGCGCTTGACCCGTTCTGCCGTGCGTGTAGTCACTTCCGGGTCGTCGATGGTGATAACGAAATACTCCGCCTCGCCGACCTTGGCTGCATGCAGCACCTCGGGGCGCTGCGGGTCGCCGTAGAACACCGGGGCCTGTTCGAGCATGCGGGTCATCTCGATGGCGTCCACCGAGGTTTCCAGGGCGACGAAGGGGATTTTCTGCGCCCGCAGGATCCGCGAGACGATCTGCCCCATGCGGCCCATGCCGACAATCACCACGCGTGGGGCACCGGCATCGATGGCCTTGTATTGCTCGGGTACTTCGCGGGCAGGTTGCGTGCGCTTGAGGGCGCGGGCGCAGCCGAGCATCAGCAGCGGGGTGATGGCCATCGACAGGGTGATGGTCATCAGCAGCAGGTCGTAGGTCTGGGTGTCGAACAGGCCCTGGTCCTTGCCCAGCTTGAACACCACGAAGGCGAACTCACCACCGGTGGCCAGTACCATCCCCAGGCGCAGTGCGCTGGCGCTGTGCAGGCCACCGGCCAGACGGCCGATGCCGATCAGCAGTACCAGTTTGACCGTCACCAACAACAGTGTCAGGCCCAGCAGCACCAGCGGCATTTCCAGCAGCAGGCTCAGGTTTGCGCCCATGCCGACACTCATGAAAAACAGCCCCAGCAGCAGGCCTTTGAACGGTTCGATCTGCGATTCCAGCTCATGCCGGTATTCCGAGTCGGCCAGCAGCAGGCCCGCGAGGAAGGCGCCCAGGGCCATGGAAATGCCTGCTTCCTCCATCAGCCAGGCAGTGCCGATCACTACCAGCAGCGCGGTGGCGGTGGACACTTCCGGTAGGCCGGTGCGGGCCACGATGCGGAACACTGGGCGCAGCAGGTAGCGCCCGCCGATGATCACCACAGCGATGCTGGCGAAGACGTTCAGGCCATTTTGCAGGCTGTCACCGTGGCTGGTGTCCTGGCCGCTGGCGGCCAGCAGTGGCACCAGGGCAATCAGCGGGATCGCGGCGATGTCCTGGAACAGCAAGATGGCAAATGCCAGGCGGCCATGCGGGGCGTTGAGCTGCTTGCTCTCGGCCAGGCTCTGCAGGCCCAATGCGGTGGACGACAGGGCCAGGCCAAGGCCGACCACGATGGCGGCAGAGAGTGACTGGCCGAAGCCGAACAGGGCGATGGCGCCGATGAGTGCGCCGGTCAGCAGCACCTGTGCAGTACCGACGCCGAACACTGACTTACGCATCAGCCACAGGCGCTTGGGCGACAGTTCCAGGCCTATGATGAACAGCAGCAGGACCACGCCCAGTTCGGAAATGTGCGCCACACTTTCGGTGTCGCGGATCAGGCCCAGGGCCTGTGGGCCGATGGCCACGCCAGCCAGCAGGTAGCCGATAACGGCGCCCAGTTGCAGGCGTTTGGCCAAGGGTACGGCGAGGACGGCGGCGAGCAGGAAGATCACCGCGGTTTGCAGAAGGCTGCCTTCGTGTGGCATTGGCTCGAACTCCATGAGCTGCCGGGGCAGCGTTAGAACAGTGTGGCGGGCAATTCTGGGGATTGCGGATGGTTCAGACAATCTGCCTGCGGCAAGAAACATTGTCCCGATTGATGTGACAGTCCGGGTCGACCTCGTGGCGAGGCTTCCTGCGAAAGGACCAATAGCCGTAAGACATTTCTGAGCCTGAAACCAAATGCTTCAGCATCGACCTTTTGGGAATTATCCTGCGAGCGCTGCTGAAGTATCGCTGTTGTCGGGGAAATGCCTCAGGGATAACGTTTTCGGGTCA
>NZ_MOMO01000058.1:0-16149 GCF_009933855.1 Pseudomonas sp. SG-MS2
AGTCCCGTCCGCTGCGCCATATTCCACTTCCAGGGCCCACTGAACACCCGGAAGTAACAAAAAAAGCGACCTTAGGGTCGCTTTTTTTGTGTCTGCGCCGTGCGCTCAGCCCACGTGCTCTTCCTTGCGTAGCGTCAGCACCTCGACCCCATCCTCGGTCACCGCCACGGTATGTTCCCACTGCGCCGACAGCGTGTGGTCACGGGTAATCACCGTCCACCCGTCCTTCAAGGTCCGCGTGCCACGCCCGCCCTGGTTGATCATCGGCTCGATGGTAAACACCATGCCCGGCTTGAGCTTCATGCCCATGCCGCGCTGGCCGTAATGCAGCACCTCTGGCCCTTCATGCATTTGCTGGCCAATGCCATGGCCGCAGTACTCGCGCACCACGTTGTAGCCCGCCGCCTCGGCATGGGCCTGGACGGCGTGGCCGATGTCGCCAAGCGTCGCCCCCGGGCGCACCTGCTCAATCCCCTTCCACAAGGCCTCATAGGTGGTGTCGACCAGGCGCCGTGCCTCATCGCTGACCGGGCCCAGGCAATACATTTTCGACGAGTCGGCGATGTAGCCGCCTTGTTCCAGCGTGATGTCGACGTTGATGATCGACCCTTCACTCAACACCTCATCGGCCTTGGGCATGCCGTGGCAGACCACGTGGTCCACCGAGGTATTGAGCGCGTAGGGGAAACCGTACTGGCCCTTGCTCGCCGGGCGCGCCTTGAGGGTGCCGACGATGAAGGCCTCGGCGCGGTCGTTGATCTGCATGGTGGTCACGCCGGGGCGGATGAAGGTATCGAGGTCGGCGAATACCTGGGCCAGTAAACGGCCGGCGTTGCGCATAAGGTCGAGTTGGGCGGGGGTCTTGAGGATCACCTGGGACATGTGGGTGCAAAATAGCTCTGAGGCGGAAAGCTTTCAGCATAGCGCCATGGGGCGCCCGGCTGCCACCTGATGGTGCGTCGGTCACCGTTTTGGGGCTGCTGTGCAACCGTTCGCGGCACATGGCCAGCGCCTGTAGGGGCGGCCTTGTGTCGCGAAAGGGCCGCAAAGCGGCCCCAGGGCACAGCTGGCCCAACAATTGCTGAAAGACCACCATCAAGGCCGTCAACGTCGACTGCCTTCAACCCTTCACGACAAAGGCGCCGTGTTGCCCTCGCTTGCCAAGCAAGCCGGGGGCAGCCGGCGCCTTTTGCGTTTGCACCAGGAGACCCGCCCCATGGCCAGCACCGAAGTACGCAGCGTCTGCCCCTATTGCGGCGTAGGCTGCGGCATCGTCATGAGCGTGGCCGATGGCAAGGTCAGCAAGATCAGCGGTGACAAGCTGCACCCGAGCAACTTCGGCCGCCTCTGCACCAAAGGCCTCACCGCGCACCTGCCCCTGACCGCCGCCGGGCGCATGGAAAGTGCCTTTGTACGCCAGCAACGCGACCATGAACCGGCGCGCAGCAGCATGGACCAGGCCATCGCCCAGGCTGCCGAGCGCCTGCGCGGCATCATCGACCAGCACGGCCCGGACGCCGTAGCGCTTTACGTCTCCGGGCAGATGTCACTGGAGGCCCAGTACCTGGCCAACAAACTGGCCAAGGGCTTTATCCGCACGCGCCATATCGAGTCCAATTCACGCCTGTGCATGGCCAGCGCCGGCAGCGGCTACAAACTCTCGCTGGGGGCCGATGGCCCGCCCGGCAGTTACCAGGACTTCGAGCGTGCTGAGGTGTTCCTGGTGATCGGTGCCAACATGGCCGACTGCCATCCGATCCTCTTCCTGCGCCTGCTCGACCGTGTAAAGGCTGGAGCGAAACTGATCGTTGTCGACCCGCGGCGCACCGCCACCGCCGACAAGGCCGACCTGTTCCTGCAAGTGCGCCCCGGCAGCGACCTGGCCCTGCTCAACGGCCTGCTGCACCTGCTGCACCGCAATGGCCAGACAAACCGCGCCTTCATTGCCCGCCACACCGAGGGCTGGGAGGCACTGCCAGCCTTCCTCGAGGACTACACGCCTGAGCGCGTCGCGGCCATCACCGGCCTTGCAGAAGATGACATCCGCCAGGCTGCCGCGTTGATCGGCAGCGCGGGTGAATGGATGAGCTGCTGGACCATGGGCCTGAACCAGAGCGTGCACGGCACCTGGCATACCAATGCGCTGTGCAACCTGCACCTGGCCACCGGCGCCATCTGCCGCCCCGGCAGTGGGCCGTTCTCGCTGACCGGCCAGCCCAATGCCATGGGTGGCCGTGAGATGGGCTACATGGGGCCGGGGCTGCCGGGCCAACGTTCGGCGCTGATCGACGCCGACCGTAGTTTTGTCGAAGCGCAATGGGGCCTGGCACCGGGCAGCCTGCGAGCAGAAAGCGGCGAGGGCACGGTAGCGCTGTTCGAGCAGATGAAAACGGGTGAAGTGAAGGCCTGCTGGATCATCTGCAGCAACCCGGTGGCCAGCGTCGCCAATCGCCAGCAGGTGATCGATGGCCTGCGCCAGGCGCAGCTTGTGATCACCCAGGATGCCTTTCTCGACACCGAAACCAACCCTTACGCCGACATTCTCCTGCCCGCCGCCCTCTGGGCTGAGGGTGAGGGCGTGATGATCAACAGTGAACGCAACCTCACACTGATGCCTCGCGCCGTGGCTGCACCAGGCCAGAGCTTGCCGGACTGGCAGATCATCGCCCGGGTCGCCTGTGCCATGGGTTATGCCGAGGCCTTCGATTACCCCGACGCCGAAGCGGTGTATGACGAAATCCGCCGCTTCCACAACCCGCTCACCGGCTACGACCTGCGCGGGGTCGGCTACCCGCAACTGCGTGACAAGCCGCACCAGTGGCCTTGCGCGCCGGGCCGCGTGGACGACCGCAGCCCCGTGCGTTACATCGAAGAAGGCGCACCCTCGTCCCTGGTGTTCCCTACAGCCAGTGGCAAGGCCCGCTTCTTCGCCCGGCCCTGGCTGCCCGCGCCGGAGCTGCCGGACGCCGATTACCCGCTGGTGCTCAATACCGGCCGCGTGCAACACCAGTGGCACACCCTGACCAAGACCGGCAAGGTACCGGCGCTGAACAGGCTGGAGCCCGGCCCCTTTGTCGAACTCCACCCCGAGGATGCCGCGCGGCTGGGTATCCAGGACAAGGACCAGGTGGCGATCCGCTCACGCCGTGGCCGGGCCGTGCTGCCGGTGCGTGTCAGCGACCGGGTCATGCCGGGCGATTGCTTCGCGCCGTTCCACTGGAACGATGTGATCGGCGAGCACCTGGCAATCAATGCCGTGACTTGCGATGCGGTCGACCCGCTGTCGCTGCAGCCTGCCCTCAAGCACTGCGCCGTGGCCCTTGAGCGGGTTGCCGGCGAACGTATCGATGCCCTCGACCTTGGCACCACCACCCTTGCCCCGGAGCCTGCCCGCGTGCTGCTGGCCATGCCCCCCGGCCCGCCCCGACATCAGGTGTTGTGGGCCTCGCAGACCGGCAATGGCGAGGCGCTGGCCGAGCGCTGCGCAGAGCGTTTGCACGGTGCAGGGCTGCAGGTACAGCTCAGTTGCATGGAGGCGGTCAGCCCAAGCCAGCTGCAAGGTGCGGCCAGTGTGCTGCTGATTGCCAGCACCTTCGGCGATGGTGATGCGCCCGACAGCGCCACCGCGTTCTGGCGGGCGCTGCAGGGCGAGGAGGGCGCCCACTGCGCCGAGCTCCCTTATGCCGTGCTGGCCCTGGGCGACTCCAGTTACGCCCAGTTTTGCGGGTTTGGTCGCAAGCTCGACCAGCGCCTGGCCGAACTGGGCGGGCGCCGCCTGCTGCCGCGCGTCGATTGTGAACCGGATTTCGATGAGGCCTTTGCCTCCTGGCTCGACGCGCTGTTGCCCGAGCTGGGCAGCGCTGGCGTGGCGCTACCGGTCAACGAGCCCGCACTGGCTGCGCCCTGCAGCAAGCAACGGCCGTGGGCGGCTACCCTGCTGGAAAACAACCTGCTCAGTGGCCCCGGCTCGAGCAAGGAAACCCGCCAGTTGGTGTTCGATATTCAAGGCAGCGGCTTCACCTACGCAGCGGGCGATGCGCTGGGCGTGTGGCCCCGCAACTGCCCGGCGCTGGTGGAGGAATTGCTGGCGCTGATGCAGCAGGACGGCAAGACCCAGGTCCAACTCAAGGGCCAGCCGCCCATGCCGTTGGCCCAGGCACTGGAGTCGCACCTGGAAATTGCCAGGGTCACCCCACAGCAATTGCAGGTGTTCAGCCAGCAGGCTGACGACCTGCGGCACCTGTTGCAGCCTGAACGCAAGGCCGCACTGCAGGATTGGCTGTGGGGCCGGCAGTTGGTCGACGTGCTGCGCGCGTTTGCACAGGACCTGCCGCTGGCAACCTGGCTCGAACTGCTCAAACCCCTGCAACCGCGGCTGTACTCGATCAGCTCAAGCCCGATTGCCCACCCCGGCGAGGTGCATCTGACCGTCTCTACCGTACGTTATGGCCAGCGAAAAGGGGTGTGCTCAAGCTTCCTCGCTGACCGGGGGCAGGCTGCGAAGGTGGCGATCTTCCCCCAGGCCTCCAGGCATTTCCGCCTGCCTGATGACGATGATGTACCGCTGATCATGATTGGCCCCGGTACAGGCATCGCACCGTTTCGTGCGTTCCTCGAAGAGCGCGAGGCGCGGGGTGCAAAAGGGGAAAACTGGCTGTTCTTCGGCGAGCAATATGCAGCCACCGACTTTTACTACCAGGAGCAGTTGCAGGCCTGGCAGGCGAGCGGACACCTGCGCCTGGATACGGCGTTTTCCCGCGACCAGGCAGAAAAAATCTATGTGCAGCAGCGGATGCGTGAGCAGGGTGCGCAGGTATGGCAGTGGCTGGAGGCGGGGGCGTACTTCTATGTCTGTGGTGATGCTCAGCGCATGGCCAAGGATGTGGATGCGGTGCTGCGCGAGATCATTGCCGAGCATGGGGGCGTGGATGCGGATGCCTATGTGGAAGGTTTGAGCAAGGCCAAGCGGTATCGGCGGGATGTGTACTGAAATGCTCCAGGATGGGGAGCAACGCACCTTGAATGTGCATGGTTTGGGCTGGCGCTATCGCCGGCAAGCCGGCTCCTGCACGGGCTCCGCTGCTCTCAAGCCCTGTGCTGCAGCTGTGGGCGCCGGCTTGCCGGCGATAGGGCCGGGCCAGGCAACATAACTGGCACATTCCGTGCTTTATCTCCAACACAACAAGCCCCACTGATCAACGGCGATCAACCGGGGGCACACCGTGATGAATACAGGCAAAGGCGCCTGGAGCTTCGGCTCCAGGCGCTTTTTTTTTGATCGAGGATCGGCTTATGAAGGCAACAGCGAGCAGCGGGCAACGAGAGCGACTGGTCATCGTCGGCAACGGCATGGTGGGCCACCATTGCGTCGAGCAACTGGTCGAACGCGGCGCGCTGGCGCGCTTCGAGCTGCGTGTGTTCGGCGAGGAGCGCCAGCGCGCCTACGACCGCGTGCACCTGTCTGAATACTTCGGCGGCAGCTGTGCCGAAACCCTGGCGCTGTGCGAGCAGGGCTTCTATGGCGTCAACGGTGTGCACCTGCACCTGGGTGAAGCGGTGCTGCAAATCGACCGCGAGCGCTGTGAAGTGGTTACCGCCGAAGGCCGCTATGGGTATGACCAGCTGATCCTGGCCACCGGTTCCTACCCCTTCGTGCCCCCGATCGAGGGCTCCAGCGGCAACGCGCGCCTGGTCTATCGCACCCTCGACGACCTCGACGCGATACGCGCCGCTGCCGTTGATGCCACCCGTGGCGTGGTGGTTGGCGGCGGCCTGCTGGGCCTCGAGGCAGCTAATGCCCTTAAGTCCCTGGGCCTTCAAGCGCATGTGGTGGAGTTCGCCCCGCGGCTGATGCCGGTGCAACTGGATGCTGAAGGCGGCGCCGCGCTCAAGGCGCAGATCGAAGCCCTGGGCGTCGGCGTGCACCTGTCGCGCGCTACCCAGTCGATCAGCGATGGTGAGGCCTACCGCTACCGGATGAATTTCGACGGTGGCGAACACTTGGAAACCGACCTGGTCGTGTTCTCTGCCGGCATCCGCCCGCAGGACGCCCTGGGCCGTGCCTGCGGCCTGGAGATCGCCGCGCGCGGCGGGGTGGTGATCGACAATCACTGCCGCTCCAGCGACCCACGCATCTTCGCCATCGGTGAATGCGCCTCGTGGAACGGCAGCGTGTTCGGCCTGGTTGCTCCGGGCTACAGCATGGCGCGCAACCTGGCGGCGCTGCTGTTGGGCGAGGCGGCCGGGGAATTCACCGGGGCCGACATGTCGACCAAGCTCAAGCTGCTGGGCGTCGATGTCGGCTCCATCGGCGACGCCCATGGCGCCACGCCCGGCTCGCGCAGCTACCGCTTCATCGACGAGGCCAACGCCGCCTATCGCCGGCTGGTGGTCGATGCCAGCGGCAAGTATGTGCTCGGTGCGGTGCTGGTGGGCGACAACAGCTACTACGACACACTGCTGCAATACGCTCAGAACGGCATCGCCCTGCCTGCCGACCCGGCGGCGCTGATCCTGCCGCAAAGCGGTGGCGCACCGGCCCTGGGCGCCGATGCGCTGCCTGACAGCGCGACCATCTGCTCCTGCCACAACGTCAGCAAGGGCGCAGTGTGCGCAGCGATCGACAGTGGTTGCGCCGACCTTGCCGCGGTCAAAGGCTGCACCAAAGCGGCCACCGGCTGTGGCGGCTGCGCGGCGTTGCTCAAGCAAGTGTTCGAGCATGAACTCACCGCCCGTGGCGTGACCGTGGACAAGAGCCTGTGCGAGCACTTCGCCTACACCCGCCAGGAGCTGTACGGGCTGGTGCGGGTGGGTGGCATACGCACCTTCAACGACTTGCTGGCGCGCCATGGCAAGGGCCATGTCGGCTGCGACATCTGCAAGCCGGCGGTGGGCAACATCCTCGCTTCGTGCTGGAACCAGCCGATCATGGACCCTGCGCTGGTGCCACTGCAGGACACCAACGACACCTTCATGGCCAACATGCAGAAAAACGGTACCTACTCGGTGGTGCCGCGCATTCCCGGCGGCGAAATCACCCCGGACAAACTGATCGTGATCGGTCAGGTGGCCAAGAAGTACGACCTTTACACCAAGATCACCGGCGGCCAGCGCATCGACCTGTTCGGCGCCCAGTTGCACGAGCTGCCGCTGATCTGGGGCGAGCTGATCGAGGCCGGCTTCGAGACTGGCCACGCCTACGGCAAATCGACCCGCACGGTGAAGTCCTGCGTAGGCAGCACCTGGTGCCGCTACGGTGTGCAGGACAGCGTCGCCATGGCGCTGCGCCTGGAGGACCGCTACAAGGGCCTGCGCAGCCCGCACAAGCTCAAGTTCGCGGTCTCTGGCTGTACGCGCGAATGTGCCGAGGCGCAAAGCAAGGACATCGGCGTGATCGCCACCGACAAGGGCTGGAACCTTTACGTCTGTGGCAATGGTGGCATGCGCCCACGGCATGCCGAACTGTTCGCTACCGACCTGGACGACGAGACCCTGTTGCGCCTGATCGACCGCGTGCTGATGTTCTACATCCGCACCGCCGACAAGCTGCAGCGCACGTCGGTATGGCGCGAAAGCCTGGACGGCGGCCTGGACTACCTCAAGCAGGTGATCCTCGACGACAGCCTGGGCCTGGCTGCCGAGCTGGAAGCGCAGATGCAGCATGTGGTCGAGCAGTACGAATGCGAATGGGCCAACGCCCTCAACGACCCGGAAAAGCTCAAGCGCTTCCGTACGTTCGTCAACGATCGACGCGCCGACCCGGACGTGCATTTTGTCCGCGAGCGTGAACAGCGTCGCCCCGCTGCACCCCTGCACCTGATCCCTACCGTCGAGGAGGCTGTGTGATGAACCTGTCCAATGCTGCTGTGGCAAAGCAACCCAACTGGCAAGCGGTGTGCAACACCGATGACCTGGTCGCCGACTCTGGTGTGGTGGTGTGGCTCGATGGCACCCAGGTCGCCTTGTTCTACCTGCCTGGGCAGGCGCAGAGCCTGTACGCGGTGGACAACCGCGACCCACGCTCCGGAGCCAACATCATTGGCCGCGGGCTGGTGGGCAGCCTGCAAGGCGAGCTGGTGGTGGCAGCACCGCTGTACAAACAGCACTTCAGCCTGCACAGCGGTGCGTGCCTGGAAGATCCCGGCCAGCGGTTACGTGTGTGGCCGGTACGAATGAACGGGGAGGCGGTGGAAGTGGCAGTGGCCTGATCCCGGCTATTGCCTGTCTCTTGCGCTTGCTTTGCTTTTGCTTCTAAGCGCGCGATAGCTCAGGCGCCGCCGATTTCGACTTCAGGAGGCCGAGCGCACATGTGTCAGCGATGTGCCCGGCCTCTACACCTCGACAAATCGGCGTGGACGCCTTCCTGGATGTGCAAATCCTACGGTGAACTGGCCATAGCGAGCGAAACTAAGTTAATGCTAGCTAGTTAAATTTAACTATGTGCGTAATTGAAGCTGGCCAGCGCTGTTAGCAACAGGACATGGATGCATAACAGGCTCACCAGCAGTCGTTTCATTCGAGGCGGGAAGCGTTTAACTTCATCGAAGTCAATCAAGCCCCTGCGCATAAAGATCTTTGGTGCCGCTAGCACCATAGAAATCAATCCCGTACGCATGAGCTTGCCCAGAAGACCTGCATGTTGGAATGTATTTTTATTGCCGGTCACGAAGCTACAGTTCGTAAGGAACGTCTCAAACCGCTCAGTGTATTTATGTGCAATGTAACACTGTACGACCATAGCCAGTATCATAGGTACAATTATCAGTAACGCAATCAGCCCAGGGTGAACTTCACTCACTCCGATACCTCACTGTACAAAAAGTCACCCAGCATCTCGCCCCCCTTGCTCCCAAAATCACCGAAAACCTTGCCGCCAACCGTTCCGCCTACGACAGCACAGGCTAGTGCTCCGGGGCCGCCTGTACTGATGCCCAGAACGACGGCGCAAATACCAGTCCCTGCCATACCTCCTACATACCCCCCCAAGCTGCCGCCCGCCAGGCTACCCATCAAAGCCGAGCTTTCAACATATTTGGCGCGTCGGCACTGATCCTCCCGGCCCGTCTTGCAGGCTTTTTGAATTGCCAGGCCTGTTGCTGCCACATCCAGTGCAGTCCCGATGTACGTGCCTTTCTTGACCAAGTTCGACGCCCTGGCAACGCCAGACACCTTGTCGGCATAGCCAGCGATCTCACCGGTATGCAGGTAGCTGCGAGTCGAGATCCCCAATGCCTGCTTGATTTTGCCCTGGCGACGTAGCCCCGAACCGTACGCGGCAACGTTGCCCAATTGCCTTTCAAGCTTCATGAACAATGCGGTGCGCTTGGCATAAAACGTATCACGGGCAGCAAGGGTGCCAGAACCGAGGTAGTCGCGATGCAGTTTTTCGATATCTTCCAAGGTTATCTTGATATTGGCCAGGTGCTTGCTCCAGCCTTCGCTGGCTGCTCCCGCCCCTATTGAACCGTGGGCCAGTAAGCTCTGTAGCAAGTCGAAGTGTTCGAGAAAAAAATCATCCGCATCCACGCCGCTGGTCGGCAGGCCAGCGTGCACCTCGGCGGCTTTGGCCATCAGGAAGGCTTCGTGGCTGGTGCAAGAGGGCGTATCGGCGTCGCCGAGGATGACCAACTCCCCGGCCATGACCACACTGTTGGCAATGTGCGCATTCAACACATCGAACTTGCTCTTGGCGTATCCCTGCACCGGCGTGCTGGCTTTTAGCGACTGGTAAGACTGGGTTCTGGGATTGATGAAGCTGCGTGCTTCGGACATGGCCTTACCTCACGCATACTTTTTGTTGTTGATCCGATCCCAGCCTCCGGCCACATTGCCGCCACCACTGCCATCGGAACGTTTCTGACGGGTGTAGGTGGTCTTGATACGACCGTAGTTCAGCTGGACGATTTCGATGGGAACACCCGAACCGGCGTTCTGCGAGTAGTCGGCAATGATTACCTCCTCCAAAACGATCTCGTAATACTTGAGCTTGTCGGTGCCCGCCCGGCAAAGCGCCAGTTTCACTTCCTTGAAGTGCTGCCCTGAGCAGCTTGCTTCCAGCAATTTGCAACTGGCACTGTCGAGAAATTTGGTAAAGGTAAAGTTGGTTAGTGTGGTAGGCCCCGATGTTGCTCCGCCGGAAGAGCTAGCGGTCGCAGACGTGCTTTGGTTCACGCCGAAGTTATAGCCGGTGATCTCGACCCAATTAGTGTATTGCTCATCCAGCGCTTCGCCAGCGATGCCGTCGATTTGGATGAAAGCGTCGAAAGCCATGCCTACCTCTCCTTGGTAATGGTTGGTGAGTCCTGATGCAAGACTGGCACCTGTATCGAAAAAATGTTCCTTGGTACGTAAACATCTGGGGTAAACCGTTTTGCACGACTATGCTGGACGCCGGCGATAAGGTGGCAACTGTGCAATCTCACTCGGTGAATCAGCGCCTCCATGGCGAATGGATATTCACCCGATCTGAAAGCCGCCAGCCGCCAGCAGCGCGACCCGGATACGCCACAGGTGGCGATGCGGTAAGCTTGGCGCATGAACCTCGACACCCGCATCAAGTACCGCCACCTGCTGTGCTTCCTGGAGATTGCCCGGCAGGGCAGCCTGGCCAGGGCCGCCGACATTCTGGCGATCAGCCAGCCGGCAATTTCCAAGACCCTCAAGGAGCTTGAAGACCTGCTCGAGACGCGCCTGTTCGAGCGCAGCCGCCAGGGCGTCGAGCTGACCCCGGCCGGCACCCGCTTCATGCATTACGCCGGGCCCAGCGTACAGGCCCTGCGCGATGGCGTGAGCAGCTTGCGCGGTGAAGCGCGGGCGCCGTCGCAGGTGCGCATCGGCGTGCTGTCCACGGTCGAAGGCCTGCTGATGCCCGAGGTGCTGTGCCGCCTGCATCAACGCCATGAAGCGTTGCTGATCAGCGTGGTGACCGGCGCCAGTGCACAGTTGCTCGGCCAGTTGCGCCTGGGCGAACTGGAACTGGTGGTCGGGCGCATGACCGACAGCCCACAGATCCAGGGGTTGTCGTTCGAACACCTGTACAGCGAGTCGATGGCCTTGGTCGTGCGTCCCGGGCACCCCTTGCTGGCCAGTATGCAGGTAGACCGATCACGCGTTGGCCGTTATCCACTGGTGCTCCCACCACCGGGCACTACCATTCGCCAGCACGCCGACAGCCTGTTCGTGCAATGCGGCATTCAACTGCCGGCGCAGCGCCTGGAGACCCTTTCGCTGGCCTTGAGCCGCCGCTACCTGCTGGGCAGTGATGCCGTATGGGTGGCGCCGCGTGATGCGGTGCTGCTTGACCTGCGCCGCGGTGAGTTGGCCGAGCTCGATCTGGGGGTGCGGGAGCCAGGCGGGTCGGTGGGCATCTGCCGCAATGCCGCCTTGGCGCTGAGCCTGCCGGGGCAGTGGGTGTGCGATGTATTGCGGGAAGTGGCGGGGGAATATCGCGAGCGTTTGTACCCGTAAACTTCGTTGTAGCCGAGCGTTCCTGGCCCAGAAACGCTCGTGTGGTGTACGTCCCAACTGTTATCAAGCGGTTCGCAAAGACACTGCGACCACACAAGGAACAGTGGAACCTCGCGCCTCTTCGTCACGGCCATTGATCAACAAGCGCTTGTTGCCTGGATCGAGCGTGACCGTCGATCCCGATGCATAGAAGCCATCCTCTGGCACTTGAGCACCGACCTGGCCATAACCGAGAGGCGGGACGAAGCGGGTGTCAAACGTGCCATCCGAGGTCAAGCTAAAGGCAAGCGTATAAGTGTAGAAACTACCGTAGCCGACCAGGCCATCGCCTGTCTCTACTCCCGCATACCAACCGCCCGGTTGGTCAAACACCAGCGCTTCGCCGCCGTTGAACTCTCTGGCCGGCATGCCCGAATAGTCGATTCGGTAAACAGTCGGGTGGCTGATATCTTCATCGAGATCGTACAGTTCCCCGTAGAAAGTGATTCGTTCCGCGACGGGGTCTACGGAAAAACCGTTATTGATGATCCATGGCGCGGACCAGTGCTGGCCATTGTTGCCAAAGGCATTGTCCACTTTCCCGTCGGTGGTCAAGGCTGTGGTGACGCCATACGCGTCTTCCCCCTGCATCAGATACAAGGCCAATACAAGGTGCTGCGAACCTGAGGGGGGTGTAAAACTGGCAATGCCGTCGATGATGTGTGAGTGGGTATCGGGAATCAGCTTGCTGACATCGAGGATGCCATCAGCGCCAAAATCCAAGCGCAATGCGCCGTCACGGTCCAGCCCGATCACCACCGGTTCGAATTTCTGTGGGCCGCGACGCAAGCCTGTGACGAAAATATGGTCTTTCGCCAAAGCCAGGTGCTCCAGCAGCAGTTCCTCCTTGACCAATGCATGGGTAGCAACGTACCCCTTGCCCTCACCAAACGTCAGATCCGGTTGCCCTTCGGCATTCAGTTTCCAAAGGTGACTGGCTGACTCCCCCTGCACCGGGACAACGATCAGTAAATTACCTGCATCATCTTCTGCGATGCTCTCGGGTGCCTCATAGGCTGCGCTTGCAGTCTTGTTGAAATCGAAAATTCCATCGCCATTGAAGCTGCCATCCAGCTTTCCGTTTTGTTTCAGGCAAGCCACGAAGACCCTGGCGTCCTCAGTGTTCGGGTTGAAGCTTTCACCGATTACATAACTGCGTCCATCGGTGACCATGCTGTTGATGATTGCTGTGCTGTCGGCACGAGACCCGGCGCTTTTTTCAAGGATGTAGGCAATCCCATCGATGCCATAAGCACCATCGATGGGAGCTTGTGGCAACTGCATGGATGCTTGGGCCAAGGTTGGGGGCACGCGGGTTGAGCGGGCAGGCTTTCGTGAAGTGTTCATGACTTTTCCTTGGTGATGAGTGACCGCTGGGCATCAAGGCTTCACGCCGTTATCAGCCATCGCGGCTCACTCAGATGCGGCTGGATGCGTTGCAGGGCCATTGGAGGCCAGGCTCGAATCCGGCGCTACTGGCAGAAATGCCAGGGCGGGGCTGGTCGCTGGAAGAGCCAGTTTTGCAGGGGCGCCCGCTGTGCATATGGTCAATACTGGCCAAACGCCCGTAAGGTTGTGTGCAAGCGCGTTGTCGAGTGAACTTACTCCATGAAACCCGCTCTTATGCCGGTAGCCATTGGTAATGGCCGCCTGATAAGCTCGCGGCTTTACCCTGATTGCCCATATGGCGCATGAACAAGGAAATAGCATGAAACAGCATCGTTTGGCGGCTGCGGTTGCCCTGGTAGGCCTGGTACTGGCTGGCTGTGATCAACAGGCCAGCAGCCCCGAGCTGAAAACTCCGGCACAGAAAGCCTCCTACGGTATCGGCCTGAACATGGGCAAGAGCCTGGCTCAGGAAGGCATGGAAGACCTTGATTCCAAAGCCGTCGCGCTCGGCATCGAAGACGCCGTTGGCAAGAAAGAACAGCGCATCAAGGACGAAGAGTTGGTAGAAGCCTTCACCTCGCTGCAGAAGCGCGCCGAGGAGCGCCTGGCCAAGGCCAGCGAAGAAGCCGCCTCCGCAGGCAAGAAGTTCCTCGAAGAAAATGCCAAGAAGCCAGGTGTGGTCACCACCGCCTCGGGCCTGCAGTACGAAGTGGTCAAGAAGGCTGACGGCCCTCAGCCCAAGCCGACTGATGTGGTCACTGTCCACTACGAAGGCAAGCTGATCGATGGCAAGGTGTTCGACAGCTCGGTAGAGCGTGGCAGCCCGATCGACCTTCCGGTCAGCGGTGTCATCCCAGGCTGGGTTGAAGGCCTGCAACTGATGCACGTTGGCGAGAAGTACAAACTGTTCATCCCGGCTGAGCTGGCCTATGGCGCACAGAGCCCAAGCCCGCTGATCCCGGCCAACTCGGTCCTGGTGTTCGACCTGGAACTGATCGCCATCAAAGACCCGGCCCAGCTGCAGGGCGACGCGCCTGAAGCTCAGGCACCTGCCGAAGCTCCGGCTGAAGCACCTGCCAAGTAATACTGGCTGGTAGTGCACAACGCCCCGCTCGCCGGGGCGTTGTCGTTTGTGCATCAGGCATCGGGCCGAACCTCGTGGCCAGGAGATTGTCCGAGAAAGGGCAGTGTGAAGAAGCAGGAGGCTTCTGACGCAAATCGTTTGCGGTTCTGAAACGACTGTGTAAAAAACGCCCGATCTGACCGGGGCCCTTGCTTTACAGGCACCTGCCGTCAGAAACTTCGCCCTGTTCACAAGGTTATCCACAATAAATGTGGATAACCTCTCCCTGCTGGAGGCTACATGAGCGCACCCTGGAATTTCGCCCGCTTCCTGCCCTTGGCCGAGCGCCTGCTGAGCCGTGGCCGCTTGCCGGCTTTGCTGTTCGCCGTGGCCCGCAAAGGGCCACGCCTGGGCCAGTTGCGTGAAGACATCAAGCTGTTGCAGTCGCTGTGCCTTGCCTGGTGGCGTGGCGAGTACCGGGCGATCAGCCCCAAGGCACTGGTGACCATCGTCGCCGGCCTGCTGTACTTCGTCAGCCCCATCGATGCGATCCCCGACTGGCTGTTGGGCGTAGGCTTTCTCGATGATATTGCCGTGCTCGGCTGGGTGCTGAAGACCGTCTCCGATGAGCTGGCGCGTTTCAAGGCCTGGCGCGACAGCCAGGCACCCGAGCGCCTGCGCGTTGTCGAGCGCTTGCCCGACACCCCTGAAGCTTTGCGCCTGGAGCGTAAAACGCACTGAAAGCGCCGTTTTCCAATGGTTCAATGGGTTCGGCTACAATACACACACTGCATGCTAACCAAGGGTCATAGAGATGGAAAAGCTTAGTTTGGAAGCCAAGAAAGCTTGGTTCGCCAAGCACCGCAAAGCCAACTATGCGGCCAGCCTGCGCCTTGAAGGTGTATGGGTGACGAATTGCGACGGTGAGATCAAGCCGCCAACGCGTGCCGCAGCCCTCAAAGCTGTGCGGCTGATCAAGGCTTGAGTTCGGACAAGTACGGTTCTGAACAAGACTCGGAATGCTATCCGGGTACTGACGTTCTGATTAATCTGCTCGAGTTGCACGATCCTGACGATCTCGAAGATGCCGAACGCTACCTCAGCGCGCTCGCGGCTTCTCGTTTGGAGTTCTTACCGCCTCCTTACAGCCTGGATTCGCTGAAGCAAATCCACAGTGCCCTGTTTTCCAGCATATACAGCTGGGCGGGGCGAGTTCGCAGCAGTGCGATTAGTAAAGGAAGTACGAGGTTTTGTAGCCCAGAGTTCATAGAACCTGAAACCAGGAAGGAGTTTTCAAGGATCGCTGCGGCAGGGTGGTTTGAAGGGTATTCGCGTGACCAGCTGATCACTGCAGTAGCTGAAGCTTACGGTACATTGAATGTCGCGCACCCCTTCAGGGAAGGCAATGGGCGTGCGCAGCGCATTCTGTTTGAGTGGATCATCGTCAATGCGGGCTTTTCGATTACGTGGGAGGCCGTCGAGCGCGACGATTGGATTCACGCCAACATCCTTTCATACCATGGCGACGACGGATATTTAGTCCAGATATTCGCTCGGTGTATCGGTCAGCCGATCTTGGAAAATGACTAAACGCTGCGTGTAGGCAACAGCGCATTCGCGAAATTGTCTTCCTTGACTGACGAGAGCGCGCGTTAGGTGGAAATCCCTTACAATGAGATATAACAGAAGAAGAGCAGCCCGATTGCCTTTCGCTATTGGTCGACCACGGCTCAATGCATCGGCAAGCACGCGCAGTTAAGGCAAGTCTGTCAGAGATGCAAGCCTAGGGCTGCTGAGCGGATTACATGCGGTAATCCTACGTAAGGGGGTTGTAATGGGTATTCAGGTCATTAGCCGGGACGGTCAGCCCGAGTACGCAGTCGTTCCCTGGGAGCAGTATCAGGCGCTGCTCAAGGCGGCCGGCCAGGCGCCTGCCGAGGCGGTTGGCGAAACCAGCGATCACAGTGCGGCAAGCGCCAGTTTGCCCGCCTTCAGCGAAGTGGCGCAGCTGCGTGAGGCCAAAGGCATTGCGCCAGAGCAATTGGCGCGAAATGTGGGTGTAAGCCCCGCCTACCTGGCGATGATCGAGTCGGGTGAACGCCAGCCGGATGCGGCGATCCGCCGTGCCCTGGCCTGGCACTTGGGTGTGGCGGGCTGGAGCGAGCCGTCATGAGCCAGGTCAGGATCAGCCG
>NZ_MOMO01000059.1:0-7007 GCF_009933855.1 Pseudomonas sp. SG-MS2
CTCCTACGGCGATCATTGTAGGATCGGCCTTGTGTCGCGATGGGGCTGCACAGCAGCCCCCAGGATCAGAAGTGAACCTTGACCAGGAAGCTTGCAGTGTTCTGGTCGGTGGTGAACCCGTCGGAATCCTTGATGCCGTACTTGTTCTTCCAGTAGTCGTACTCAAAGCCCACATACAGCTGCTTCTCGCCCAGGTGCAACGCCTTGCCCAGGTCATATTTGACCTGCGGGTTGAAGTGCAGGTTGGCCTGGTAGGTACCGCGGCGGTTCTCGTCGTTGTCGACCACCCAGTCCATGAAGCCGTCGATGAGGATGTCGGAGGAGCCCACAGGGATGGTGTACGACCATACCGGGGTGATTTGCCAGACGTTGTCACCGGCCCGGCTGCCGTCGGTGGTGCGCTGGTAGAAGTTCAGCTGGAAGTAGTCGAAGCCCGGGATGTCCAGGTCGAAGCCAGGGCCGATCAGGTAGGACTCGGTATCACCCTCGCCAAACTCATAGGTCATTGCCAGCAGCACGTCCTTGACCGGGCCGAATGCCAGCTTCTGGTCGAAGATCTTGCCGAACGACAGGCGCGGGCTGATTTCACCGTAGTAGGTGTTGTCGCCGTTACCCGAGTCCTTCTTGCCGTTGTAGAAGATCTTGTCGACGAAGACGAAGTTGTCGCCGTACTTCCAGCCATCGGCGTGCTCGAAGGTGACGGTTTGCTGGATCGCCGGGTTGACCTTGAAGTTCTTGCCCCACAGGTAGGTCAGGCTGTTGTTCTGCCACTGCAGCAGGTCATCGGCGTAGGTGGTGCCGCAGGCCAGCAGGCCGCCCGCGAGAATCAGGCTATTGATGGTACGCATTGCGAGTGTCGCTCCCTTGATTGGTCTGTTGTCAGCGCTCGGTATTGGCGCTTTTTTGTCTTTTGAGTCAGCTTTTTTCGATTGGCCACAGTTGTTTGGCAAGAGCTGCGCCAACTTTCCGGATTGGCTACAACCTTCCTGCTCGACTCGTTCTGAACGGCTGAAAATGGGTATTTCCGGCTGGCAACGCGTTGGCCAACCGCCCGAATTCATTGACTGAGCGGTCAGTAAACGCGGGCAGGATCCATCCTGCCCTGTTCGAGGGGGCGCGCAGATTACTGGCTTGCGCGCCTGGCCTCAAGTGCTCCGTCCTGGAGCAGCGTGTATCAAACTTGGGCGTTTGATCAGGTTTTCAGAAATGTACCTTTATCAGGGCGCTGGCGACACTCTGGTTACTCTCCAGATTGCCGCGGCTGTCGATGCCGTACTTGTCCTTCCAGTAGCTGTACTCAAAGCCTACATACAGCTGTTTGGCGCCCAGGTTGAGCGCCTTGCCCAGGTCGTATTTGACCTGCGGGTTGAAGTGCAGGTTGGCGTGATAGGTGCCGCGGCTGTTCTGGTCATTGTCGGGCACCCAGTCCATGTAGCCGTCGATCAGAATGTCCGACCTGCCCACGGGAATGGTGTACGACCAACCGGGGGTGATCTGCCAGACGTCATCGCCAGGGCGGCCGCCTTCGGTGTTGCGCAGGTAGAAATTGAGGGTGAAATAGTTGAAGCCGGGAATGTTCAGGTCGAAACCGGGGCCGATCAGGTAGGCCTCGTTGTCGCCTTCGCCACGCTCGTAGGTCATTGCCAGCAGCACGTCCTTGATCGGGCCGAAGGCGAGCTTCTGGTCGAAGATCTTGCCGAACGACAGTCGCGGGCTGAACTCACCGTAGTAGGTGGTCACGCCTTTGCTGGCATCGGGCTTGCCGTTGTAGAAGATCTTGTCGACGAACAGGAAGGTGTCGCCGTACTTCCATTTGTTGGCGTGCTCGAACGTGATGGTCTGCTGAATGTCTGGGTTGACCTTGAAGTCCTTGCCATACAGATAGGTCAGGCTTTCGCCGTGCCACAGCAGCCATTCGCCTGCATGCGAGGGGAGGGTGGCCAGCAGGCTGCTGCCCAGCAACAGGGTTGATGCGATGCGCTTCATGTTGTGATTCCCGGACTTATTGTTTTTGTTGGCGGATTTTTTGGCGCGCAGGCGCCCCGGGCGGCCCATTCCGGCGGGCCGACGGTGTGGCAGTTACAACGGACAAGAGCAGGGGCGACGCACGGCGCCGCCCCGCTTGGCTCAATGCTGGTGACAGGCGTCGTTGTGCGCCGCGCGGTCGGCACCACCGAGGATGTTGAACAGCACGTTCAGCACCAAGGCACTGACCGTGGCCATGGCGATACCGCTGTGGGTGATGGGTTCCATCCACTGCGGCATCTGTGCGAAGAACTCCGGGCGGACCACCGGGATCAGGCCGAAGCCGACGCTGACCGCAACCAGCAGCTGGTTGCGGCGGTCGCCGATGTCTGCCTCCTGAAGGATCTTGATCCCGGTGGCGGTGACCATGCCGAACATGGCAATGGACGCACCACCCAGCACTGCAGGCGGGATCGAGGCGATCAGGTAAGCCGCCTTGGGCAGCAGGCTGAGCAGGATCAGCAGCGCGCCTGCCACCACGGTGACATAGCGGCAGCGTACCCCGGTCATCTGCACCAGGCCGATGTTCTGGGCGAACGAGGAGTGGGTGAAGGTGTTGAAGAACCCGGCGATGAACGACGCGCCGGCATCGCACAGCAGGCCCCGGCGCAGCATCCCTGGGGTGACTTCGCGATCGGTCACCTTGCCCAGGGCGAGGAACATGCCCGTGGACTCGACGAAGATGATCACCACCACCAGGCACATCGACAGGATCGGTGCCAGGCTGAAGGTCGGCATGCCGAAGTGCAGTGGCGTCACCACTTGCAGCCACGGTGCCTGGCTCAGCCCGGACAGGTCGACCATGCCGATGGAACCGGCCAGGATGTAACCCAGGCCCATGCCTACCAGCACCGACACGTTGACCCAGAAGCCACGCATGAAGCGGTTGATCAACAGGATCACGGCCAGCACCAGGCCTGCCACCATCAGGTAGATCGGCGAGCCGAAGGCTTCTGCCTCATGGCCGCCACCGGCCCAGTTGACTGCGACCGGGAACAGCGAGAGGCCGATCGAGGTGATCACGGTACCTGTGACCAGCGGCGGGAAGAAGCGTACGACCTTGGACATGAACGGCGCGATGAGCATGCCGAAGAACCCGGCGGCAATGGTTGCACCGAAGATCCCCTGCAGGCCTACGCCAGGCATGCCGGCCATGGCCACCATGCTGCCGACGGCAGCGAAACTGGCGCCCATCATCACCGGCATGCGGATCCCTACCGGGCCGATACCGAACGACTGGATGATGGTGGCTACGCCTGCGACCAGCAGGTCGGCGTTGATCAGGAAAGCGACTTCTTCACGGGACAATCCGGCTGCCTGGCCGATGATCAAAGGCACGGCAATCGCGCCTCCGTACATCAGCAGAACGTGTTGCAGGCCTACCAGGATCAGTTGGAACAGGGGCAGAGGTTCGCGCGGTGGCGCCACAGGAATGTACGCCTTGCGTGACTCGGACATGCAGCACCTCGAGTTTTGTTTTTATTCTCGGATCCAAGCGGCAAGCTCCAAGCGGCAAGCTTCAGGAAGAAGCTTGGTGATCCGCGTTGGAGCCTGACGCTCGATGCTTGCTTGTTACTTGGGACTTACAGCTTGAAGCTTGAAGCGTGCGGCTTCGATCAGTTGACCTGGGCGCCTTTGGCGATCCAGTCACCGACGAGCTTGCGCTCCTCGACGGTCATCTGGGTGATGTTGCCCAGCGGCATGATCTGGCTGGCGACCGCTTGCGCCTGAATGCGCGCGGCCTGGGCCTGGATCTGCTGCGGGGTGTCGAACACCACGCCGCCAGGGGCGGTGCTGAACAGCGGGCTGGTCGGTTTCGACGAGTGGCACACTGTGCAGCGTTCCTGGATGACGGTGTGAATCTTGTCGAAGGCGCCGCCACCGGCCTGCGCAGTCGCCTGGGCTGGGGCTTGAGCCGGTGCGGCAGGCGCTTGGGCCGCCTTGGCAGCGTCCTCGGCGCGCTGTTCGGCAGCGGTCTTGCCACCTACTGCAGTCGCTGGCAGTGGCTGGTACTCGACCTTCGCTGCGGCCTGCTCAGGGGCAACAGCCATCGGTTTCGGGCCGGTGACGTAAGCCAGGCAGATCATCGCCAGGGCGCCGGCCGGCAGGGTCCAGGCGTACTTGCTGCTGTCGTGGCGGGTGTTGAAGTAGTGGCGGATCAGTACCGCGGCTACGGCAATGCCGGCCAGGATCAGCCAGTTGTACTGGCTACCGTAGGTGCTCGGGAAGTGGTTGCTGATCATGATGAACAGCACCGGCAAGGTGAAGTAGTTGTTGTGACGCGAACGCAGCAGGCCTTTGGCCGGCAGGCGCGGGTCGGGGGTGGTGTTGTTCTCGATCGCTGCCACCAGCTGGCGCTGGGCGGGCATGATGATGCGGAACACGTTACCGACCATGATGGTGCCGATGATCGCGCCAGTGTGCAGGTACGCGCCACGGCCGCTGAACACCAGGCTGAAGCCCCAGCAGGCGGCGATGATCAGTACGAACAGCACGGCGCCAAGCAGTGCCGGGCGTTTGCCCAGTGGCGAATCGCAGAGCAGGTCGTAGATGAACCAGCCGGCCACCAGCGAACCGATACCGATGGCCACGCCCTCGGCACCGCTCAGGGTGCTGCCAGGGGCCAGCAGGTACAGGGTCGGGTTCCAGTAGAACACCACGCACAGCAGGGCGATACCGGACATCCAGGTGAAGTAGGCTTCCCATTTGAACCAGTGCAGGTTCTCGGGCATTTTCGGCGGCGCCAGCTTGTACTTCTCAAGGTGGTAGATACCACCGCCGTGGATGGCCCAAAGGTCACCCGACAGCCCGTCACGCGGATTGCTCCGGTTCAGGTTGTTTTCCAGCCAGACGAAGTAGAACGATGCACCGATCCAGGCCACGCCGGTGATCATGTGAACCCAGCGAATGCTCAGGTTCAGCCATTCGTGAAGGTGTGCTTCCACAGTATGTACCTCTGCCGATCACCGAACGATGATCGACCTTTTCTTATTGGTGGGGATTGAGGATCAGCATCTGTTCCTCGGTGAAGTAATGCTCATCGCAGTTGTTGCCGGAACCACTGCGATCAACCACCAGGAAATCATCCCGCTTTTCGATCGTAAGCACCGGGTGGTGCCAAACGCCGCGATGGTAATTGACGCCCTGCCTGCCATTACTGCGGAAGGCACGGACCAAGCCTGATACAGGTGCATCGCCAACGGGCGCGACCACGATCAGAAAGGGGTTGCCGAGCAGCGGGATGAAAGCCTGGCTGCCCAGCGGATGGCGTTCCAGCATGCGCACGGTCAGCGGCATGTCCAGCGCGTCGGCGCGGAAGATGCTGATGATCGCTTTGTCTTCAGGCTCGGCGGTCTCGACCGTGGCGAGCTTGTGGAAGCGCATGGTCGAGCCGTTGTTGATCATGAAGTGGTCACTGCCATCGGTTTCGATCACGTCACCGAAGGGGGCGAAGGCTTCTTTGGTCAGGGGCTCGATCATCAGGGTGCGCATGCGGTTATCTCTTCTATGTTCGTTGTTCTGGATAAGGCTCTAACGTTGCCGCGCCGGTTACAGCTGCAGCAGACGGAACAGGGCGATCAGGTTGATCTGCGCCAGGGCTTCCTTGAATTCGGCATCGGTGTCGTTGTGGATGCGTTTTTCAAAAGCGGCGAGGATCTGGTGCCGGTTGCTGCCCTTGACTGCCATGATGAACGGGAACTGGAACTTGGCCTTGTAGGCATCGTTCAGTTCGGTGAACCGGGCGAACTCTTCGGCGGTGCACTGGTGGATACCGGCGCCGGCCTGTTCGTTGGTGCTCGATTCGGTCAGCTCGCCCTGGATGGCGGCTTTACCGGCCAGGTCCGGGTGAGCGTTGATCAGCGCCAACTGGTCGGCGTGGTTGGCACTGAGCAGGATGTCGCTCATGCGCTGGTGCAGCGCTTCGATCTCGTTCAGCTCGTCCAGCTGGCCCAGGTCGTAGGCTTTTTCGGCGACCCACGGCGAATGCTCGTAGATGTCGGCGAAGACCTTGACGAAGGTGTCACGGTCCAAGGTCGATGGCTTGAGGGTCTTGAAGGCGGTCATCAGGCGTTCTCTTTCTTGTACGGGTGGGTGGCGTGCCAGTGGCGGGCGATGTCCGCGCGACGGGCGAACCAGACCTGGTCATGGCTCTTGGCGTAGTCGACGAAACGCTTGAGCGCGGCCAGGCGCGCCGGGCGGCCGACCAACCGGCAGTGCAGGCCGATGGAAAGCATCTTCGGCGCTTCGGCACCTTCGGCGTACAGCACATCGAAGGCGTCCTTGAGGTACTGGAAGAACTGCTCGCCGCAGTTGAAGCCCTGTACCTGGGTGAAGCGCATGTCATTGGTGTCCAAGGTGTAGGGGATCACCAGGTGCGGCTTGCCGGTCGGGTTGTTCGGTTCCCAGTAGGGCAGGTCGTCATCGTAGGTATCGCTGTCGTAGAGGAAGCCACCTTCCTCCATGACCAGGCGGCGGGTATTGGGGCCGGTGCGGCCGGTGTACCAGCCTACCGGGCGCTCGCCGGTCAGTTCGGTGAGGATGCGGATGGCCTCGAGCATGTGCTCGCGCTCCTGGGCCTCATCCATGTTCTGGTAGTCGATCCAACGGTAGCCGTGGCTGCAGATCTCGTGGCCGGCTTCGACCATGGCGCGGATCACGTCCGGATGGCGCTGGGCAGCCATGGCCACGGCGAACACGGTCAGCGGCACGCCGCTGTCCTTGAACAGCTTGAGCAGGCGCCATACGCCGGCCCGGCTGCCATATTCGTACAGCGACTCCATGCTCATGTTGCGCTGGCCCTGCAACGGCTGGGCAGCGACCATCTCGGACAGGAAGGCTTCGGATTCTTTGTCGCCGTGCAGGATGTTGCGCTCGCCACCTTCTTCGTAATTCAGGACGAAAGACAGCGCGATGCGGGCATTGCCCGGCCATTGCGGGTGAGGTGGGTTGTTGCCGTAACCGATCAGGTCGCGAGGATAGTC
>NZ_MOMO01000060.1:0-17164 GCF_009933855.1 Pseudomonas sp. SG-MS2
CGCCGTTCCATTTGTCCCAGCGCGAAGGCACGGTGTCGCCGTTGCCGTCGTGGTAGTCGTCCGAGCGCGACTGGTTGCCGACGAAGCGCGCATAAGCCTGGCTATTGCCTGCGGCGGCGTCGAGCACCTGGTCGAAGCGGCCGTTGGAGCCGGCCAGCAGGCTGGCGTTGATCCGGCTGCCGAGGGTGCCGAATTTTTCCGGTTCACGTTCGAAAAGGATGGTCCCGGCCGAGCCGCCGGGGCCCCAGATCACGCTTTGCGGGCCTTTGATAACGGTGAGGCGGTCATAGGTTTCCGGCGCGATGTAAGAGGTCGGTGCGTCCATGCGGTTGGGGCAGGCACCGAGCATCACACCACCGTTGGTGAGGATGTTCAGGCGCGAACCGAACATGCCGCGCAGCACCGGGTCACCGTTGGTGCCACCGGCGCGGATGGCTGAAAAACCAGGGATGGTCTTGAGGTAATCGGCACCATCGCTGGCCGGCACGGGCTGGCGCGGGTCTTTGGGGTTGGTGACGACCGTCAGGGGCGAGCTGGGCGCGATGGCGGTGATCACCGTCGGGCTCAGCTCGGGCGGCGCTTGCTCGTGCGTTTCATGGCCAGGTTCGGCGGCCAGGGCCATGGGTGCGAGCAGCGAACCGCACAACACGGCGAATGTCCCTCGCAGAGAGGGGGCGAATACAGGGGTGCAGCCGGACATAGTGATTCCAGTCGATCAGTCATGGGTGGGCACGGAGCCTTCAGGCTCCGTGCGGCAGCAGGGATTCAGACGCTGATCGAAGGCGGTGGCGCGCGGCTGCGCGCACCGGGGAATATGGCCTGTCGGGCATGGCCCTGAAGGGTTGCCGCAGGGATGAGGGTGACGGGCAGGGCGTGCCCGGCAACGAGTGGGCTGAAGGTCTGCGGTAATGCAGGGCAGTTGAACAGCAGGCTGCAGTAGCCGCATTTTTCCCACATCACATGCAGTTGGCCATCGTCGCCGTGGCCGTGATGCGAGTCGCTGGCGTGCCCGTGTTCCGAGGACAGAGCCATGCCCATCGGCATGCTCATGCCCGCGTGATGATCCATCGGCATCGACTGGGAAATCAGCGGGCCGATAAAGATCATCCACATGGCGAACAGGCTCAGCCAGCCGCCACCGACGCGCCTGCGTTCAGGGCGGGTGGTACGGCTGCGTCTGTTGCATGGCAGGCTCATGAAGGCGAGCGCCAGTCAGCGAAGGGTCAGTGTGCGTGTTCGTGCGGCTGGTCCGCCGGGGCCTGCCTCTGCACGGCCACGTCGACCGTGATGTCGCCTGCCTTCTCGAAATGCAGGGTCAGCGGGAAGCGCTTGCCGTCGCTGAGCAGGCTACGGTCCTTGGGCTGCATCAGCATCACATGATAGGCGCTGGGGGCGAAGACCACGTCCTTGCCGGCGGGCACTACTACATTGGGCACCTGCTGCATCTTCATGGCGCCGTTGGCACTCATCACGTGTTCGTGCAGTTGTGCGTCAGCAGTGATAGGGCTGTCCACGCTGAGCAGGCGGTCATCGACCTTGCCGTTGTTGTGCACGATGAAATAGGCGGCCACATTGGGCGCGTTCGGCGGCAGTTGCAGCGACCAGGGGTGGGCGATATGCAGGTCGCCCACGGTGTATTCATGGGCGTTGGCGAAGGCGCTGGGCAGCAGCAGTGCGGCCACTACGAGAGCTTGCTTGAGCATGGTGTAAGTCTCCGTTCTGTTCAGGTTCAGGCAGACAGCGTGATGAACTCAGACCAGGGGAGAGGCGCGGGGGTTGAGCGCGGGCCAGAGTTGGCGCGGCGTCATTTGGTAATCGGCTGGCGGTGGAACATGCGCGGCCAGCAACGTGGGCGGGTTGTGCAGTTGTGGCGGATAACCTGGCAGGGCCAGCAGCGGCGAGGCTCCCGAACAGCACCAGCAGTGCTGCATGTTGGAATGCTCGTCGTTTTGCGTGCCGAGGTCGATCTTGGCCAGTGCCTGGACGTCGACCTTGGCCTTGCCTGCCATGCTGGAACAGAAAGCCCCCCACAGCAGCTGCTCGGCCGGGCCCTTGGGCGCGGCAGAGGACAGCGGCATGGCCAGCAGGTTGAACAGCACTGCGAGGCAGGCTATCCAGGCGATGTGCCGACGTGGGGGCATGGAGAGATCCGGTCAGGAATCGTGGCGGGTATTGTACGGCGCAGTATAGGTAAAAATGATGGGGTGCGGTGAAGTGACGCAGGCGGGTCGATGGAGCTGCTGCGCGGACCATGGCCGGCAAGCCGGCCATGAAGCTACAGCAGCCATCAAGCCTTGTTACGGCCCATCAAGCCACGCACGGTCTCTTGCAAATCAGCCGGCAGCACCACCACCTTGGCATTGTTGCTGCTGGCCAGGTTCTCCATGGCGCCGACATAGCGCTCACCCAGCAGGTACATGGCTGGCACCGTCTCGTTGCCCACCGCGTCCTTGACCAGCGAAATCGCCTTTGCCGAAGCCTCGGCAAGGTTGATTTGCGCCTCGGCATCGAGCTTGGCCGACTGCAGGCGGGCTTCGGCCTCGAGAATGGCGGCCTGCTTGGCACCTTCGGCACGGGTCACGTCGGCTTTACGTTCACGTTCGGCCGCCGCCTGACGTTCCATGGCCAGCTGCATGTTTTCCGATGGCTTGATGTCCTGGATTTCTACCGAGCGCACGGTCACGCCCCAGTCTTCGGTCTGTTCGGACATCGCCTCTCGCAGGCGTGCCTTGATCTGCTCGCGGCTGGACAACGCTTCGTCCAGGTCCATGGCGCCGACGATGGCGCGCAGCGATGTCATGGTCAGGCTGGTGACGGCAAACGAGAAATTCTGCACGCCATAGGAGGCCTTCTGTGGGTCGACCACCTTGGCGAAACACAGTGCATTGGCGACGATCACCGCATTGTCGCGAGTGATGATTTCCTGCTCCTGCACATCGAGGATGATGTCCTTGGTCGGCAGGCGATAGGCGACCACGTCCATGTACGGGATGACGATGTTCAGGCCGGGCTTGAGTGTGCTGTGGTAGCGGCCCAGGCGCTCGACGATCCACTCCTCCCCCTGGGGTACGATGCGTACACCCTTGAAAACAGTGATCAGAACGAAAACGGCGAGGGTGCCGACGACGATAAGGCTGGTCATGATGCGAACTTCCTTTTAATGCGGTCAGGCCCGGATGACCCGGGCAGTATTGCCTTCGATGGCGACGAGACGTACACGCTCGCCTGACGGGATGTCGCTGTCAGCGACGCAGATCCATTCCTCATTGCCCAGGATCGGTTTCTGGAACCGCACACGGCCTTTCTGGAATTGCGAAACGCTGCTGATCAGCAGCCCGACTTCGCCGATCACGCTGTCGGCGGTCCAGCGCACATCCGGCTGCTTGCGCCGGAACAGCTTGAACCAGAGTGCCGTGGTGACCGACGAGAACAGCACCCACGACAGTACCTGCATGTCCAGTTGCAGGCTGGGGGCGGCGAGCGAGATGAGCGACACCAGCACGGCACCGATGCCGAACCAGATGATGAAGAACGTGGGCAGGACCAGTTCGAGCAGGATCAGCGCGATGCCGAAGACCAGCCAGATCCACCATTGCATTTCCATATGGTTGACGCTTTCCGGAGGGGAGGGGGGTTGAGTTTAAGACTGACGACAGGCCAACGGCCATATGAATGTATCTGGTCACAGCGCAGCGATGGTCGATAGCCACTGTCGGAATATGGAAAGGGCTACGTCTTTTACCCTGGCGTGGCCAGCCAATCCTCAACCCGCAACCCCGGAACGCGCATGAACTCTCGCAGGTTGTTGGTTACCAAGGTAAGCCCCCGCGCGCGGGCATGCCCGGCAATCAACTGATCGAAAGGACCGATGGGCGTACCGGCCTTTGCCAGTTCTGAGCGAAGCTGCCCGCTGTGTTCTGCTGCATGGCTGTCATAGTCGAGTACTTCAAGACGCGCTACGAAACCCTCCACAATCGAGAGATTTCGTGCAGGAGCGGCCGATTTCTCTGCACCGTAAACCAGCTCCATCAGTGTGACGGTGCTGATTGCCAGCTGACCATGGTGGCGGTTGAACGCTTCACGAACTACCTGGGGTTTGTTCTTGATCGTGAAGATGCAGATATTCGTATCGAGCATGTACTTGAGCATTAAAACCCTTCACGTTCCTGGTCGGCAGGTTGGTCGCGGCTGGCCATGAAGTCCGGGCTCGCATCTTCGCCGTCAAACCAGCTATCCCATGATTCACCAGCGGGAGTGATGATGCGGGTTCGACCCACTGCAACAATGTCCACGCGGGTCACCTCTTCGGGAAATGCGACAGATTTCGGCAAGCGGATGGCCTGGCTACGATTGCTTTTGAAGACAGCACCTTGCTCCATGATGGGCCTCCCTGGAAGCGGCAAACTGTGACTGAAGTTTAAATTCCGCAAGGTATATGTCAATGGGATATACGTTGCCAAAGGCTGCCAGTCATAGATGCAGGGCGCTGAGCAACAGGCAGTACCGGGTGAACTCAGCATCGACCTGTGGGAGTGTGGGGCGCTTCAGAATGAGTACTGGAACCCCCAGCTCCCGCGCCACCTCAAGCTTGGGCTCGGTCGCCACGCTGCCGCTGTTCTTGCTGACCAGCACATCGATATCGCGCCGTGCGAACAGCACCCGCTCATCGTCAAGGTGAAACGGCCCCCGCGCACCGATCACTTCGCAGCGATCATTACCAGGGCAGGCCTGCAACGCCCTGAGGGTCCAGAACTGCTCTGGCGGAATCTCGTCCAGATGCTGCAGCGGCTCGCGCCCCAAGGTGAACAAAGGCCGACGGAACGGCTTGAGTGCATGGATCAGCCCCGCCCAATCCTCCACTTCGCGCCAGTCGTCACCGGGCTGGGCCTGCCATGCCGGGCGCCGCAAGGCCCAGCACGGGATGCCCACGGCCCGTGCGGCGGCGGCGGCATTGTGGCTAATCTGCGCGGCATAGGGGTGGGTGGCGTCTATCAGCAGGGTGATACCCGCCTCGCGCAGGTAGGCGGCCAGGCCTTCAGCCCCGCCATAGCCGCCGACCCGCACCTGGCAGGCCAGGCCCTGCGGCACCCGGCCGATGCCAGCCAGGCTGTAGACATGCTCCGGGCCAAGCTGACGGGCGATGGCCAGTGCCTCGGTGACACCGCCCAGCAGCAGGATGCGCCGGTTCATTGCACACCTGCCTTGCCGACGATGCCGCCCTGGCGGTCGATGGCGAACACTTCCACCTTCACCTGTGCGGGCACCACGCTGCGGGCGAACGCCAGGGCGTGGGCGCAGACCGCGTCGCCCAGGGCGATGCCGGCGGCGTGTGCCAGGGCCAGGGCTTGCTGGCTGGTGTTGGCGGCCATGATCGCTGCCTGCAGGTCGGCATCGGCGCCGATGTCCGCGGCCCACCCGGCCAGTTGCGGCAGGTCGATGCTCGAGTGGCGGCTGTGCAGGTCCATGTGCCCGGCGGCCAGCTTGCTGATCTTGCCAAAGCCACCGCACAGTGACAGGCGTGGCACCGGCACCTTGCGCAGGTGCTTGAGCACCGCGCCGACAAAGTCGCCCATCTCGATCAGGGCAATTTCCGGCAGGCCGTACACGCGGCGCATGGTGTCTTCGCTGGCATTGCCGGTGCAGGCGGCGATATGGGTATAGCCATTGGTGTGGGCCACATCGATGCCCTGGTGGATGGAGGCGATGTAGGCTGCGCAGGAGAAGGGCCGCACGATGCCGCTGGTACCGAGAATCGACAGCCCGCCGAGGATGCCCAGGCGCGGGTTCATGGTCTTGAGCGCCAACTGCTCGCCGCCCTGTACGTTGACCGTGACTTCGAAGCCGCCGCGGTAGGCGCAGTCGTCGGCCAGTTGCTGCAGGTGTTCACTGATCATGCGCCGCGGTACCGGGTTGATCGCCGGCTCGCCCACGGCGAGCACCAGCCCGGGGCGGGTGACGGTACCGACACCTACGCCTGCGACAAAGCGTATACCCGGTTCTTCCTGCAGGCGCACCTGGCTGTAGAGCAGCGCGCCATGGGTGACATCGGGGTCGTCGCCGGCATCCTTGAGTGTGCCAGCTTCGGCGCGCGCGCCCTCGCGGCGGCAGAACTCCAGGCGCATCTGCACCACCTTGCCCTTGGGCAGGGTGATGCTCACGGCGTCAGCGCACACACCGGTGAGCAGCAGGCGCGCTGCCGCCAGGCTGGTGGCAGTGGCGCAGCTGCCAGTGGTCAGGCCGCTGCGCAGTGGCGCAGGTTGTTCGCGGGTTTCTTCACGCATCGTGGGGCTTCACCACGTCGAGCAATGTGATCGGCAATGCCTGGCGCCACGTGTCGAAGGCGCCCAATGGCTGGGCCTGGGCGACATGGATGCGCGTCAGTTCACCGCCATGCTGTTGGCGAAAGTGCGCCAGTGCCAGTTCGCTTTGCAGTGTCACGGCATTGGCCACCAGGCGCCCCCCTGGGCGCAGTCGCTCCCAGCACAACGGCAGCACGCCTTCGCGGGTGACGCCGCCGCCGATGAAGATCGCATCCGGGCGCTCCAGCCCGGCCAAGGCCTGCGGTGCCGTGCCGCGCACCAGTTGCAGGCCGGGAACGCCAAGGGCATCACGGTTGTACTCGATGAAGCCCTGACGGCCCTCGTCAGCTTCGATTGCCAGTGTTCGGCAGGCGGGGTGGGCGCGCATCCACTCGATGCCGATCGAGCCACAGCCTGCGCCCACGTCCCACAGCAACTCGCCTGGTTGTGGGGCCAGGCGGGCCAGGGTGATGGCCCGTACGTCACGTTTGGTCAGCTGGCCGTCATGACGGAAAGCATCGTCCGGCAGGCCGGCTGCGCGTGACAGCCGCGGAGCGTCGGCAGCAGCCTGGCACTCGATGGCAACCAGGTTCAGCGCGGCGACCTGGGGTTGGGCCCAGTCATCGGCGATGCCCGCCAAGTGGCGTTCGGCAGGGCCGCCGAGGTGCTCGAACACCTGCAGGCGGCTTGGCCCGAAACCGCGCTCGCGCAGCAGGGCGGCGATGGCTGCCGGGCTATCCCCGTCGTTGCTCAGCACCAGCAGGCGCATGCCGCTGTAAAGGTGGGCGTTGAGAGAGGCCAGGGGGCGCGCGACCAGAGACACCACCTGCACATCCTGCAGCGGCCAGCCAAGGCGGGCAGCGGCCAGGGCGCAAGAGGAGGGCATCGACAGTACCTGCAGCTCTTGGGCCGGCACCTGCCGCGCCAGGCTGGCACCGACGCCGTAGAACATCGGGTCACCGCTTGCCAGCACGCACACCTGCTCACCGCGCCGAGCCAGTACCGGGGCGAGCGAGAACGGGCTCGGCCAATGTTCGCGGGCGGCGCTTACGCAGCGCGGCAGCAGGGCCAGCTGACGTGGGCTGCCGATGATCCGCGAAGCGCCGAGCAGGGCGCGTCGGGCCTGCTTGCCCAGGCCGCTGAAGCCGTCTTCGCCGATGCCTACTACTGTCAGCCAGGGTGTCATGTGTTTCTGATCCGCCATTTTTGGGGGCGCATCGCCCCCCTAAGCCGGCAAAGGGGGCGACGCAGTGATGAATTTCTGTTCAATCGCCAGCGATGCTCGACCACCGGCTTTTCATGCCGCCGGACAAAGCAGGCATAATACCGCGCCTTCTACACTCAAGCGCATTTTCAGCGATTGCCGGACGTCCCTTTGAAGCAGGTCCATACCCCACCCGTATCGCCCCGTCCCTCGGCTTGCCCGGGGTTGTGGCGCATCGTCAGTGCCCTTGATGGCGGGATCTGCCGGATCAAGCTGCCCGGTGGGCTGTTGCTGGCCGATCAGGCCGATGCCGTGGCGGCGGCTGCCGAGCGTTTCGCCGGTGGTGTGATCGAGGCGACCAACCGCGGCAACCTGCAGGTCCGTGGCATTGGCGACGATCACGCCGGCCTGATCGAAAGCCTGCTGGCAGCAGGCCTGGGCCCACGCGACGCTGCCAGTGACGATGTGCGCAACCTGATGCTCAGCCCCTTGGCCGGGCATGACCCCTTGATGGTGCTGGATGTTCGTCCCCTGGCCGAACACATCCTCGACATGCTGCAAGGCACACCGCGCTTTCACCAGTTATCGGCCAAGTTCGCGGTGCAACTGGACGGCGGCGAAGGCCTGGCGATGCTCGAGCACCCGCACGATCTATGGCTGTCAGCCGTGCGACTCGAGCAACGCACCTGGCTGGCGTTCGGCCTGGCCGGTTGCCCGGCTGACGGCCAGGTGCTGGGTGCGGTGCCGGTGGAACAGGGGCTGGCGCTGGTGCGCGCAGTGCTTGAGCGCTTCCTCGACCTGGCCAGCCCGGACCAGGCGCGCATGCGCCAGTTACTTGAAAACTGCTCAGTGGAGCGATTCATTGAGGGGCTAGGGCTGGCGATCCGCCGGGATGACGCCGTGCTCGATTGGCGCCGCAAAGCGGGCAACAGCCCATGGCTGGGTGCCGTTGAGCAGCTGCAGGGCATGGCCCTGGGCGTTGCCCCGCCGCTTGGCAGGCTCAGCGCCGACATGCTGCGCGGTGCGGCGCGAATCGCGCGTGAACACGGTGATGGCAGCCTGCGCCTGAGCCCCTGGCAGAGCCTGATGCTGACCTCTGTGGCTGGCGTGAGCATCGCCTCGGCGCAACGTGAGTTGTCGGCCCTGGGCCTGCTCTGCCACAGCCATGAACCCTTGGCCCGCCTGGTTGCCTGCACCGGCGCCAGCGGCTGCGCCAAGGCGCACGGCGATACCAAAGCCGATGCCCTGGCCCTGGCGGCCTTGTTGCCCGCTGGCGCCCCTGCCAGTGTGCACCTGTCAGGTTGCCCCCGATCCTGCGCCGTGGCCCATGTCGCCCCGGCCACACTGCTGGCCCGCTCGCCGGGCCGCTATGACCTCTATTTGCGTGACGCGCGCCTGCCGGGCTTCGGTGCCCTGCGCGCCGCCAACCTCACCTTGAACGAAGCAGGCGCCATGCTCGACCTGCCGACGGAGCACCTTGATGATTGATTACATCCGCGATGGTCAGGAGATCTATCGCAATTCCTTCCGGATCATCCGTGAGGAGGCCCGGCTCGAGCGGATCCCCGCAGACCTCGAGAAACTCGCCGTGCGTGTGATCCATGCCTGTGGCATGGTCGAGGCCATCGACGGCCTGCAGTTCTCCGAAGGTGCCGGCCGCGCCGGGCGCCAGGCCCTGGCCAACGGCGCGCCGATCCTCTGCGATGCGCACATGGTCGCCGAAGGCATCACCCGTTCACGCCTGCCCGCCGACAACAAGGTGATCTGCACCCTGCGCGACCCGAGTGTCCCGGCCCTGGCCAAAGATGCCGGCAATACCCGC
Organism: Pseudomonas sp. SG-MS2; assembly: GCF_009933855.1. NCBI lineage: Bacteria > Pseudomonadati > Pseudomonadota > Gammaproteobacteria > Pseudomonadales > Pseudomonadaceae > Pseudomonas > Pseudomonas sp. SG-MS2. The sequence continues at coordinate 9,326 of NZ_MOMO01000060.1, forward strand.
TCGGCGGTGGCTCTGGAGCTGTGGCGGCCTTACCTGGAGGGCAGCGTGGTGGTGATCGGCAACGCGCCGACCGCACTGTTCTACTTGCTGGAAATGATCGATGCAGGTGCACCAAAGCCTGCGCTGATCCTCGGTTTCCCGGTTGGCTTCGTCGGTGCGGCGGAGTCCAAGGCCATGCTCGCCGCCGACAGCCGGGGCGTCCCGTTCGTGATCATGCAGGGCCGCCTGGGCGGTAGCGCGATGGCTGCTGCCGCGGTCAATGCCCTCGCCACGGAGGTGGAATGATGGCGCCGCGTGGACGTCTGCTGGGCCTGGGCGTAGGCCCTGGCGACCCTGAGCTGATCACCCTCAAGGCCCTGCGCTTGCTGCGCGAGGCCCCAGTGGTCGCCTACTTCGTGGCCAAGGGCAAGCGTGGCAATGCCTTCGGCATCATCGAGGCGCACCTGCAGCCAGCGCAAACGCTGCTGCCGCTGGTCTATCCGGTGACCACCGAGGCGTTGCCGGCACCGTTGTCGTACGAGCAGGTCATCAGCGATTTTTATGACGAGGCCAGCGTGCAGGTGGCCGAGCACCTCGATGCCGGCCGCGATGTCGCGGTGATCTGCGAGGGCGACCCGTTCTTTTACGGCTCCTACATGTACCTGCATGACCGTCTGGCGCAGCGCTATGACGCGCAAGTGATCCCTGGTGTCTGCTCGATGCTGGGAGGCGCGTCGGTACTGGGAGCACCCCTGGTTTACCGCAACCAGAGCCTGTCGGTGCTGTCGGGCGTGCTGCCGGCCGAAGAACTCAAGCGGCGCCTGGCCGATGCCGATGCGGCAGTGATCATGAAGCTGGGCCGCAACTTCCCCAAGGTGCGCCAGGTGCTGGGCGAACTGGGCCTGGACGGGCGAGCGCTGTACGTCGAGCGGGCGACCATGGCAAATCAGAAAATCGTCGCGCTGGACCAGGTGGACCCACAGTCATCACCGTACTTCTCGCTGATCATCGTGCCGGGTGAAAAATGGCAGGGATGAGCATGCACAAGGCACCGGCAATCATCGTGCTCGGCGCTGGCAGCGTGGCCACCGCGCGGCGCATTCAGCAGCATTATCCACAGGCGACGATCCATGGCCTGAGCGGCCGGGTCGAGATGGCCGACCAGTACTACGAAGCATTTGGCGACACGCTGCGCGCCCTGTATCTACAAGACACGCCGATCATAGCCCTGTGTGCGGCGGGTATCGTCATCCGTAGCCTGGCCAGCCTGCTCAGCGAGAAAGGTGCGGAGCCGCCGGTGCTGGCGGTGGCCGAGGACGGCAGTGCGGTAGTGCCGCTGCTTGGCGGGCTGAGCGGCGTCAATGTCATGGCCCGCGAGATCGGTGAGGCGCTGGGCGTAGCGGCGGCGATCACCACCAGTGGCGAGCTGCGTTTCGGCACCTGCCTGTTGAACCCACCCGAGGGCTACGCCCTGGCGGATATCGAACAGGGCAAGCGTTTCGTCTCCGATCTGTTGGCGGGCGAGGCGGTACGTATCGAGGGCGATGCGCCTTGGCTGGCTCACGCCCAATTGCCGGCCAGTGAAGCCGCCCAGCGCACCATTCATGTGGGATGCACTGCGCGCCCGGCCAGCCGTGACGAGTTGCTGATCCACCCCCGTTCGGTGGTGGTTGCAGTGGATGCGGGCGGTCCTGATCTGGTTGAACGCGTCGGCGATGCCCTGCGTGAGGCTGGCATCGCCGAGCAGTCACTGGCGTGCCTGCTGGTTGCCGAACAGGCCATGGCCGAACCGTCCTTGCAGGCAGCGGCCAAGGTGCTGGGTGTCGCACTGCGTTTTGCTGCCAAAGAAAGCACTCTTGTCAGCATGGCCGCCGAAGCACTGCCGGATGCGCGCCTGATCGAACAAGGGGGCCTGGTCATTGCGCTGGCATCGGCGCCTGTCAAGGTCAACCAACTGGGCCGCAGGCGTGGTCGCCTGGCCGTCATCGGCCTTGGCCCTGGCGCCGCCGAGCTGATGGTGCCGGCGGTCAAAGCCGAGCTGGTACGCGCCGAGGATATTCTCGGTTACGAAACCTACGTACGCATGGCCGGGCCGTTCCGCGACGACCAGGTGCAGCATTGCACCGACAATCGCGAAGAAATGCAGCGCGCGCGTCATGCTTTCGAGCTCGCCGCACAAGGGCGCTCGGTGGTGGTGGTGTCGTCGGGTGACCCGGGGGTATTCGCCATGGCCGCCGCCGTGCTGGAAGCGTTGCACGGGTCCACTGACCCCGCCTGGCATCGTGTCGATCTGGAAATCCTGCCAGGGGTTTCGGCCTCGCTGGCCACTGCCGCTCAGGCGGGCGCGCCGCTGGGGCATGACTTCTGCGTGATGTCGCTATCGGACAACCTCAAACCGTGGCCGACCATCGAGCATCGGCTGGCCCTGGCGGCCCAGGCCGACCTGGTGCTGGCCTTCTACAACCCGATCTCGCGTTCGCGCCCTTGGCAGCTTGGGCGCGCGCTGGAAATCGTGCGCCAGCACCGGGATGGCAATACACCCGTGGTGCTGGGGCGTGACATCGGCAGGCCGGGGCAGACGCTCAGGGTGGTCACCCTCGCCGAGCTGACGCCAGAGATGGTCGACATGCGCACCATGGTCCTGGTCGGTTCTTCCACTACCTGTACCTTTGCCCGTGCCGACGGTGGGCAGTGGGTCTATACCCCGCGCTGGTACCCTGTTGCGCCCTGAGTGGCAGGGCTAGCCGACCAGGTAGCCCCTGATGCCGGTGAAGATGATCTGCGCCGCCAAGGCGCAGACGAACAGCCCCATCAGGCGGCTGACGATCTGCAGGCCTTGATCGCCGAGAATGCGCTCGATCCCGTGCGACAGATACAGCACCAGGCCCACGGTGAAGCTGGCCAGCGCGATACTGACGATGGCCAGCAACTTGTCGTCCCAGTGCGGCTGGCTGACGCCCATCACCAGCAGGGCGCCGATGGTGCCCGGGCCTACGGTGAGCGGGATGGTCAGCGGTACGATGGTCACGTCTTGCTGCACGTTGTCGGCCTGCACGGCCGGTTTGCCCTGGGCCATGCCCAAGGCAGAGATGAACAGCACGCTGCCGGCGCCGATGCGGAAGGCATCGGCCGTGATGCCGAAAATGCCGAAGATCGCCCGCCCGAACAGGTACAGCAATACGCTGGCGACCAGGGCGGCGAAGGCAACCTTCCAGGCCAGCTGTTTGCGCTCCTTGCTGGAGTGGCCACGGGTCAGGCTGATGAAGCACGACAGCACGAAGAACGGGCTGTAGAGCACCAGCATCTTCAGGTAGACACTGAACAACTCATGAAGCATGAGGGTGAGTCCTTTGTAGGAGCGGCCTTGTGTCGCGAAAGGGCTGCGCAGCAGCCCCAATTCCGTGTGGCGCTGCTGAAATTCTGGGGCTGCTGCGCACCCCTTTCGCGACACAAGGCCGCTCCTACAGCGCTTTATCGGTTACGAAGTATGCAGCGGATCGGTCTTGGCTTCCCGCTGGTTTGCCCAATACTGGATCAACTCGCGCAATTGCGACAGCTCCACCGGCTTGGCCATGTGCCCGTCCATGCCGGCCAGCCGTGCGCGCTCTTTGTGTTCGGCCAGGATGTGGGCGGTCAGTGCCACCACCGGGGTGCGCTGGCGTTGGTTGGCGACTTCCCAGGCGCGCAGTTGCTGGGTGGCAGAGAAACCATCCAGTACCGGCATTTCACAATCCATCAGCACCAGGTCATAACGCTGGGCCTTCATGGCCTGCAGGGCTTCCTCACCATTGCTGGCGGTGTCCGGTTCGAGGTTGAGTTTGCCCAGCATGCCGCGGATCACCTTGGTCGAGATGCTGTTGTCCTCGGCGACCAGCACGCGGAAGTCGCCCGGCAGCTCGTGGGTGGGCGGTGTGCCTGGCAAGGGCGTCGGCACGGTCTGTTCGCGGCCGCGCTGGGCCAGCTCCTCGGCCAGAGTGGTCTTGAGGGTGTAGCCGGCCACCGGTTTGGCCAGGATGCGCTTGACCCCGGCATTACGGGCAATGACTTTGCTCGGTGCATTGCTGATACCGGTGAGCATCACCACGAGGATGTCGTGGTTCAGGCTTGGGTCTTCCTTGATCTTGGCCGCCAGCTGCATGCCGGTCATGCCCGGCATGTTCTGGTCGAGCAAGACCGCGTCGAAATAGTCACGCAGGTGCGCCTTGGTCCGTAGCAGGGCCAAGGCCTCCTTGCCCGAGGGTACGGCACTCACGTTCATGCCCCAGGCGCTGCACTGCTGCACCAGCACCTTGCGGCAGGTGTCGTTGTCGTCCACTACCAGCACCCGGGCGTCGCGCAATGGGCTGTCGAGGTCGGCCAAGGGTTGCTCCAGGCGAGAGGGGTCGAGCGGCAGGGTCAGCCACAGGGTGTTGCCCATGCTGGTGCTGCTCTTGATGCCGAACTCGCCTTGCATCAGGCCGATCAACTGCTTGGCGATGATCAGCCCAAGGTGGCCGCCAAGCTTGTTGCTGGAAAGGAAGTGATGGCTGTGCAGCTCTGCCTGCAGCAGGGCTTCACGTTCGGCCGCAGGCAGTGGCTCGCCGCTGTCCTGCACGGCGATACGCAGGCGCGGCACCTCGCCGCGCTGGTCCAGTGCAACGACCAGGAGGATTTCGCCCTGGTCGGTATTTTTCAGGGCGTTTTCCAGCAGGCTGGAGAGGGCCTGGCGCAGGCGCGTCGGGTCACCGCTGATGACCCGTGGTACCTGCGGCTGGGTGAAGCTGATCAGCTCGATGTTCTGTTGTTCGGCCTTGGCGCGGAAGATGTTCAGGCAGTCTTCGATCAGGGCATTGAGGTCGAACTGCACATCGTCCAGTTCGATCTGTCGCGACTCGAGTTTGGAAATGTCGAGAATTTCGTTGATCAGTGTGAGCAGTTCGTTGCCGGCGCTGTGGATGGTCTGCACGTAGTCACGTTGTTTGACCGACAGTGGCGTGCCCAGCAGTAGTTCGGTCATGCCCAGCACGCCGTTCATGGGCGTGCGGATTTCATGGCTGATCTTGGCCAGGAACTCGGCCTTGGCATTGATTTCGGCATCGCTGGCCGCCAGTGCGCGGCTGGCGCTGAAGCGCTCTTCGCTCATCCGCCGCAGGCGCTCGCTGACCGCCAGGTTGAGCAGCAGGCCGCTGGCCACCGTCAACCCGAGCAGAATGCACAGCAGCCAGGGCGTCGAGGTGCGGGTCAGGCCAAGCAGGGCCGGCAGCAGCACCAGCCCGCCCAGGTTGAACACCACCATGGCCAGGCTGAACAGGCGTGCCGGCGCATAACCTTTGTACCAGTGGTAGCTGCTGACCAGCAGCATGCTCACACTGCCCAGGGCCAGCAGGGCGTAGGTCATCAGGTTGAGCGGCAGGGTATCCACGAACAGCAGGATCAGGCCGCTGACCCCGGCCACCAGCATTTCGCCCTGCAGCAAGCGATTGAGCTGCGGTGAGTTGCAGCGCGAGAAGAAGTGCTGGGTGAAATATAGCCCCGCGAGGCCCGCCAGTACCAGGGTCAGGTAGGCGGCCGGGGTTTGCGCGCTGTGCCACAGGTGCCACCAGGGGCCGCTGAGGTTGAGCAGGATCAGGCCGCTGAGCAGCATCAGCCCATGGTACAGCGCAAGGATCAGGGTGGTGCTGGAGCGGGTGTACAGAAAGCGGATCAGGTTGTGCAGTATGAGCATGACCAGGCCGCCGAAGAGCATGCCGAACAGCAACGGCTGGCCATGGTTTGAAGCGGCGACTGCCGCAGGCTCCAGGCTGATGGCCGGGCGCAGCTGATGCTCGGAAACCAGGCGCAGGTAGATGTCCACCGCTTTGCGGCTGTTTGGCAGGGGCAATACGTGATCGCTGCCGCGCAGGGTCGTGCTGGCGTTGCCGGCCTGGCGCCCGTGGTGCAGCTGGCGTAGTAGCCTGTCGCCGTCGAGGGCGTAGAGGTCCAGGCGTGAAAGGTCCGGGGCAAAGACCCGCAGCAGTTGCTCCTGATCACCCGGTTCGAGGCGATAGTGCAGCCACAGGGCCTGTTGCGCCGGTGCGGCATCGAGGTCGCTCAGCGTAGTAGGGCTGAACTGGTTGCGATAGCGATCCGAGCGGACGTCGCTCAATTGCAGGTTGGCTTGTTCGTCGAGCAAAACGGACCAGCCTCCGCCTTGGTCAGCCGAAGCCGGGAGCAGGCAGAGCAGGGTCAGCAAGCTGACGATCAGAGCTGTGGCAATCCGAAGCCGACGCACTACGAGATCCCTTCCTAGCTGATGTGCCGTGTAGTAACTATGCGCGGCGCGCCAAGTCGAAGGCAAGGCCCGCGATGGGGCCCTGTCGACGAGCCGAAGGCCGCATGCGCAAGACGCTGCGGCTATCCGGTAAAGGTTATTGCTGGTGTTCACCGCGCTCGCGGGCGATAGCCCGATAGCCGATGTCGGTACGGTAGAAGCTACCGTTCCAGGTGACTTCCTTGGCCAGGCGGTAAGCCTGCTGCTGGGCATCGGCAACCGTGCTGCCCATGGCCGTGGCGCAGAGCACGCGGCCACCGTTGGTCACTACCTGGCCGTCCTTGAGCGAAGTACCGGCATGGAACACCTTGCCTTCGATCTTGGCTGCGGCCTCCAGGCCGCTGATCGCGTCGCCCTTGGCGTAGTCGCCCGGGTAACCGCCGGCAGCCAGCACCACACCCAGGCTTGGGCGGGGGTCCCACTGCGCTTCGACCTTGTCCAGCGCCTTGGCGAAAGCGGCTTCGATCAGCAGCACCAGGCTCGACTCCAGGCGCAGCATGACCGGCTGGGTTTCCGGGTCGCCAAAGCGGCAGTTGAACTCGATGACCTTGGGGTTGCCCGCCTTGTCGATCATCAGGCCGGCATACAGGAAGCCGGTGTACACGTTGCCTTCTTCGGCCATGCCGCGCACGGTCGGCCAGATCACCTGGTCCATCACGCGCTGGTGTACATCGGCGGTAACGACCGGGGCAGGGGAGTAGGCACCCATACCGCCCGTGTTCGGGCCGGTGTCCTGGTCACCGACGCGCTTGTGGTCCTGGCTGGTGGCCATTGGCAGCACGTTGTGGCCGTCGACCATCACGATGAAGCTGGCTTCCTCGCCGTCGAGGAACTCTTCGATCACCACGCGCGAACCGGCGTCGCCAAAGGCGTTGCCCGCGAGCATGTCACGCACGGCGGCTTCGGCTTCTTCCAGGGTCATGGCGACGATCACGCCTTTGCCTGCGGCCAGGCCGTCGGCCTTGATCACGATCGGCGCGCCTTTTTCCTGCAGGTAGGCCAGGGCCGGCTCGATCTCGGTAAAGTTCTGGTAGTCGGCGGTCGGGATCTTGTGGCGAGCCAGGAAGTCCTTGGTGAAGGCCTTGGAACCTTCCAGCTGGGCCGCGCCCTTGGTCGGGCCGAAACAGTCCAGGCCGCGGCTGCGGAACAGGTCGACCACACCGATGACCAGCGGCGCCTCGGGGCCCACGATGGTCAGGTCGACGTTCTTCTCGGCGAAGTCTGCCAGTTGCTCAAGGGCGGTGACGTCGATGGCAACGTTCTCGCACTTGGCTTCAATGGCGGTACCGGCGTTGCCGGGGGCGACGAATACTTTCTCGACGCGTGGGTCCTGGGCGACTTTCCAGGCCAGGGCGTGCTCACGGCCGCCGCTGCCGATGATCAAAACTTTCATTACAGGCTCCTTCGGAGAAGCTGCAAGCTGCAAGCGTCAAGAACAAGCGGTTCGCGCTGATCTTTTCAAATGCTCACAACTCAGGGATTCAAGGGGCTGTGGCTGCAAGCAGGAGCGACTGGGCCTGCTCTTGCTTGCAGCTTGCAGCTTAAAGCTTGCCGCTGCTATCAGTGGCGGA
>NZ_MOMO01000061.1:0-16361 GCF_009933855.1 Pseudomonas sp. SG-MS2
CTGCTCGCGTGTCCCCAGCACGTCGCGGATGTTGTCCACCACATTACTGTCCTTGATCACATCGCTCAGCCAGCCCTCGAGCGGCATGTTGCCCCACTTGATGGCGCGCTCTATCAGGTACGGTACCGGGCTTTGCGGCTCGGTCTGTTTGAAGAACTGGGCAATGCCGGCGAGCATCGTGAAGGCTTCGTCGCGGGTCAGTGGCGTGGTGCGCATTGGCGCAGGCGCTGCGGCCTGAACGGGCGTATTCATAGGTTCACCTGGCTCGCTGGCTGCGCTGAGGGTGACGGCAGGCTCTGGCTCTGCGGCGACAGGGTGCAGTTCGACGCCGCGGTCCTTGAGCAGTTTCTCTGCCAGTTGGCTGGCCCGCGACAGCATGTCGGCGAGGCTGGCAAAACTTGGCGCTTCGGTACCGAACAGGCGGTCGGTGGTCGCTTGCAGGCGTTGGCAGGCCTGCAGGCTAGCGGCGATCTGCACCGCTTTGGCCTGCAGGTGCTCGGTGTCGCTGAGCACCACCGAGCGCTGGAAGATCTCGGCGTTGATCTTGCCCTCGTTGAGCGCGGTTTGCATCGCCTTGGGGTTCTGCAAGGCAAGGTTTTCTACATGGCGTGATTCGTCGTAACGCAGCACGCCGAAATTCTGCCCTTGGGTAATGGGCAAGCCACCGACAATGTCGGTGAGGGTGGTCTTGAGCCAGGACAGCCGCGCAGCGCGCTCGTCCAGGCCGTCTTCGAGTGACGGGTAGGCACTCTCCCAGAATGTTTCCAGGATACGTTCGCACAGGGTCAGGCCGAAGGTGATGCCTTGGAAGTGATCGCGCTGGGCCAGGCCTTCGTTGAGCCAGGCGACCAGCATCAGGTCCTTGCTCTGCTGCTCAAGCCCTTGGGCCGACAGGTTGATGACCTTTTCCCAGTCGGCGGTTTTCAGGTCGGTCTGCCAGTCGCCCTGGGTCAGGTAGTCAGGGTCTGCCCGGCGCGCCTCCTTGATCTGGTCGAACAAGGCAGAGAAGCTCAAGTCTTCGCCGCTGCCACCGTCGATCGGCGCGGCCAGCTCGGCCAGCGAAAGGCCGTTGAGGAATTCAGGCATAAAACACTCTGATCAGGGGTGAAGAGCAACGTGCCGGGAGGCCCGGCACGCCGCAGGGTATGGGCCGCTTGCGCGGCCCAGGCCAAACAAGTGCTTAGGCAAACACTTTGTTCGCGGTGCGGTCCCAGCCACCGACGATGTTGCCGCCAGCCTGGCCGTCGGTACGGTTCTGCTGGGTGTAGGTGGTTTTGATGCGGGCGAAGTTGAAGCTGATTTCTTCAATCGGCAGGTCGCTTACCGCTTTGTCTTCACCGCCCTGGTTGCCACCGGCGACGAACTTGACCGAGGACACCACCACTTCTTCCATGTCGATGGTCAGGTAGGTGACCTTGTCACCACCGGCACGGTTGACGTTCAGCTTCAGCTTGGCGATGTGCTTGCCGGTGCAGCAGTGCTCGAACAGTTTGGCCGAGGCCTTGTCGACTGCCTTGCGGATCTTGAAGTCGGTCAGCGACACGCGCTCGGAGGATGCACCGCCCGAGGAGCTGGCAGTGGCCGAAGTGGCCTGGGTGGCGCCGTACTCGTAGCCCAGCACTTCGATCCAGTCCTTGTGTTTTTCATCCAGAACTTCGCCCGGGATGCCGTCGATTTGGATATACGCGTCAAATGCCATTGTAAAACTCTCCATTAACATCAATTAAAGGCCGCTCATGCGCCCCTTCGTGTTGACCTCGCCGAACCTGTCAGCAGAGGTAGCTTGCCGCCACCCGGGCCTCCTCCTGTGAGGCCCGGGTGGCCGGTTCTTGCAGCGCGGCCTCAGTTGAGCCCGCGCACTTCGATTTCCACCCGCCGGTTGGGCTCCAGGCACTTGATCAGCTGCGCCCGCGGTTGTTGCATGTCGCAGTTGACCAGCGGTTTGCGGCTGCCTTCGCCCTGTGCACTTACCAGCTCGGCGGGTACGCCCTTGCCGACCAGGTAGGTGCGGATGGTTTGCGCCCGTTGCCGGGAAACCTGCAGGTTGCCTTGGGCATCGCCGAGCTGGTCGGCGTGGCCCGAGATGATGATCTTGCCGATGTTCGGGGTGTTCAGCAGTTTGCTGGCGATAGCGCTCAGCTGGTTCTGGCCTTCGCTCTTGAGGCTCTGGAAGTCGGCGCGGGCAAAGGCGAACAGGGTGTCGGACTCCAGCGTGATGGTTTCGATCGAGCGCAACGACTGGGTCAGCAGGCTGTTGATGTAGTTGCGCGAACTGGACATCAGGAACGCGTTGTCGAGAATGCGCGGCACATCGGGTTCGCGGATCTGGTCGCTGTAGAACACGATCTGGCGGCTGGCGTACAGGTAGTCCTGGTTGGCAGGGCTTTCGCTGCCGGCGGCGTCCATGCGCTTGCCAGTGTGGCGGGCGATGGCCGGGTACCAGTAGTCCGGTAACCTGGCCTTGAGCAATGCCGGGTCGGCCTTTTCCCGCTGGGCAGGTGACAGCATCACGTAGGTGTCCAGCGCTGCCTTGCCGAAGTCGGCGATCGACTGGGCACGGTTGTCATGGGGCAGGGCTTCTGGCTCGACACTGTCGACACCGGTCACCGGCTGCAACTCACGGGTATTGCGCTGGTAGACCTTCAGTGTAGTCAGCAGGTACAGGGTGCGTGTCAGGTTGTCTGCCGTGGGCTTGAGCATCACGTTCTGCAGGGCTGCGAAGTAGCGCGCACGCACTACCGGCTCGACCGCATGGCCCTGGTACAAGCCCAGGCGAATGCCCAGCGGCACGGCGTGCTCGTGGTGCTGCTGGTAGTAGTGTGCGGCCCAGAAACGCAGGCGGTCGAGGCTGTGCCAAGGGGCGTACTGGCCAGGGTTGGCCTGGTCTTCGCGCTTGGCCTGGGCCAGTTCGGCGGCCATGGTGTCGAGGGTGTTGCGGTTGTTCATGTACGACCAGCCCCACAGGCTGCACAGCAGCAATCCCGCCAGGCTGGCGGCACCCACCCAGGCGGCCTTGCGCTGGCGTTCACGGCGGTTGCTGGTGTACACCGCCACCAGGTGCTGGTCGGGGATGATCACTTTGCGGAACAGGCTGTTGATGAACAGCGGTGCCGGCTGGCTGTTACCCCCGCTACGGTCCTGGCCGTGCGCCAGGGCGAAACGCTCGGCGACGTGCTGGCCATGGCTGCCCCACAGGGCGTCGTCGGCTTCCAGCGCGGCGGTGAAATAAAAGCCACGCAGCAGTTCGGCGTTCTGGTACGGGTTGGCCCGCAGCAGGCTGTCGACGAATTGCTGCAAGCGTGGCTTGAGCGCGGCCAGTTCGAGCGGGAAGCGGTAGGCGGCATTGTTCTGGCGGGTTACCTGAATATCCTGCTGCATCAGTTGCTGGCTCGCCACCTGCTGCCAATAGCCGGTCAGCTCGTCCATGGCCTTGCCGAAGCGCTGGCCCCAGTCGGCTTGTTCATAGCCTTTGTGCGAGAACGTCTTGCCCATCACCTCGCCGCGCGCTGCGTCATCCAGCTGGCGGTAGAAGGGTGTGAAGCCTGGGATCAGGTCGCATTTGGTGAACACCAGGTAGATGGGCAGGCGTACTTCCAGCAGGGCGCAGCTTTCCTGGATACGCTCGCGCAGGCGCTTGGCCACACGCTCCTGGTCTTCGGCCGAGCCATGCAGGATATCGGCGATGCTGACGCTGACGATCAGCCCGTTGAGTGGCCGGCGCTGGCGGTGCTGGCGTAGCAGCTGCAGAAAACCACGCCACTTGCCGGCTTCCTCGGGGCTGTTCATGTAGCGGCCGGCGGTGTCCAGCAGCACCGCTTCGGAGCTGAAGAACCAGTCGCAGTTGCGCGTGCCGCCCAGGCCTGCAACCCGCGCACCTTCGCGCTCGGCGTAAGGGAAATTGAGCCCGGACTGCAGGATCATGGTGCTCTTGCCGGCGGCCGGTTGGCCGATCACCAGGTACCAGGGCAGGGCGTACAAGGCGTCCTTCGCAGGGGTGGCGCGTGGTTTGTTGCTGTGCAGGCGCTCGATGCTCTGCAGCAGGCGCTCGCGCAGCAGGCTGATTTCTTCGCGGTCGGCCGGGCTGGCGTTGAGTACCGCCTGGTCTGCGTCATCACGCAGCAGCGCCTCAAGGTTGTGGTGCTGGCCTGCGCCACGGTAAAGCAGCAGTACATAGCCCGCCGACAGCAGCAGGAACACGCCAATGCCCGCCAGCAGGCTGTGCAGCGAGGCAAAACCCAGGGCACGGCCCAGGGCCCACACCACGAAGATCGCCAGGAAGAAGGCCAGCCCCAACAGGTAGGGTTGATAGCGCAGGCAGTAGTACTTGATCTTGTTCATACAGGCGTCGCATCCAACGCATCGACAAAGCGGTCGATGACGTGTTCTAGAGGTCGGTCGTAGTCGTGCACGGGCGTTTGTGGCGGCAGCGGGCTGAGCAGGTCCAGGCGTTGGCCGGCTGCCGCCGTGCCGCTGAGCAGGCGATACGCTGTGCCGTTATGGCGCGAAGGGAAGCAGTACAGCCGCGGGTGCATGAAATCGTCGGCCAGCAAGGTTACCGCCGGTACGTCATGGCGCCTGCCGATGCGTGTCAGCCAGGTCAGCCACAGGTCGGCGGTGGGGTTTTTCAGGCCACGCTCGGCCGGCAACGGCAGCTCGATACCGCCGTCGAAGTCGCCGTGCAGCGCCAATTGCGTAGCCCGCAAGCGTGCCAGCGCGGTAGCACTGTCGAAGGCCGGCCAGGAGCCCTGCAGCGCACGGGCGATGTCGCTGAAGCTGAAATCATGCAGGAACTTGCCGTGCACACGCCGGAACAGGTCCAGGTCCTGGGCCTGCAGCGGGCGCAGGGCCTTGATGCGTTCGAACAGGCTGGCGCGCTCGGCGCCTTGCACGGCCTGATGCAGCAAAGGCTTGATCTGCGCACTGAACAGCTCGCCGAGGGTGAACGGGTTGAGCAGCGTTTCACCTTCCTGGCCCTTGAGCAGCTGGAAGATGAAGAACGGGTAGCGTCGGGCACTGGCATCGCGGGAGCTGAGCAGGCCGCCCAGCAGCCAGTTGCCATTGCGCGCGCGGTAGCAGAAGAAGCACATCGGCAGTGCATCGAACAACGCCTGCCAGTCCTCGCGGTGGCGCATTGCCGCCAACGAGGCCTGCAGCCAGGCGTCGAACTCGCAGACTTCTTCCGCCGCGCCATGCAGGCTGACGAAGTCTGCGCTCGACGGCAGCTTGCCGAAGCAGCCGATCATCGTGCGCCCCTGCCAGCGTCGTTGAGGGCACTCAGCGCCTTGACGTCGCCCAGGTCGGTGAGTTTGACCCCGCCGAAGTTGCGCACCACCAGGCTGACCCGGCCATTGGCCGTGTTCCAGCTGAAGCGCTGCTGGATGCCGTCCAGGTCATCGACCCGGGCGCTTTCGTTCATGCGCAGCAGGCCCCAGCGCCCCGGGAAGTCGAACACGGTGATGCGTGCACCGCTGAGGGTGACCACGTCCAGGCGTGCGCCCGGTGCGCTGTTGGTGCCTGGCCAGGCAAAGCGGCTCCAGCTGCTGCGGCCGTTGCGGTAGTGCTGCTCCTGGCCATCAAGGGTGAACACGATGTCGGTAAAGTTGGCCGACGGCTCAAGCATGATCTCGAAGCCGTTGTCGCGGTCCGACAGGCTGGCGATCACCTGACCCACGTTGCTGGCCTTGTCGATGCTGTTGAGCATCCCCGGGTTGACCAGCGCCGGCGCCTTGCCGTTGCTCAGGCCCAGGCCTTCACCGCCGGACAGGTTGCCGATCTCGTTGCGCTTGAAGGTCGGCAGCAGGCCGCTTTCGGGGTCGACGAAACGCTGCAGGTCCTTGACCGAAGCTTCGTTGCGGCTGCCGGTGGCGATCGGGTAACGGTGCGCCATGACCTGCTCCCAGGGCTTGGCGATCTGCTGCTTCCAGGCTTTGGCGATCTGTTGGCCGGCCGGGTCGCGCAGGGTTTCCCAGGCGTACTGGATCGGCAGGCTGAACAGGCCCTGCAGCGAACGCGACAGGCCGTCCTGGCTGGTGTCGACGCTGGTTTCCACGTAGTTGCGCACGGTGGTCACCTCGCTCGGCTGGCCTTCCAGGGTTTCGCTGATCAGCTGCTTGCTGCTTTTACCGACATCCTGCGAGCGCTGGATGTTGTTCATGCGCACCTTGAGCTTGCGCAGCGCGGCCAGGTAGCGGTCCATGATGGTGCTGTCGGCGCCTTCGGCGTTGTTGGCCGCGAACACCCGGGCGACCGGCTCGAAACGCTTGGCCAGGCTGCCGTCGTCCACGGCCGGCAGGCTAGGGGCCATGGCGTCAGGCGCTGCGTCCTTGGCTTCGTCGATCAGGCCGGTGACCTTGCTCCAGAAGCCGTCCGCGCGGGCATTGCCCGTGGGCGTGGCGTCGCGCTTGACCGGCAAGTCCCACTGGGTGTTGTCATTGACCGCTGCCAGCAGGTTCTTCACCGGCGAGTTCTGCACATCGCTGAGCAGCCCGAGGTGTTCTGTGGCCGAGGCCAGGTCGGCGAAGTGGCGCACGCCCACGCTGCTGACCATCTTGTACCAGGCCTGGGTGTAATCGCGTTTGTAGCGGGCCATGAACTCGCGCACGAAGTTGGCTTTCTGCACGATGGCATCGCCGCCTTCGCCGTCGAGCACCCAGTCCGACTCGTTGCGCAGGTTGCCCGACACCAGCTTGATCAGCTCGGGCTTGACGAAGGTGTCCCAGCCCTGGCGGGTATAGATCGCCGGCACGCCGGCAGAGCTGTACAACAGGTTACGGCCAGGCGTTGGCACCAGGTCGTTGAGGCTCAGCGCCGGGAACTGGCGGCTGGACTCCAGTTGCAGGCGCAGGTATTCGCGATCCACCAGCGAGCTGGAAATCATGAATGCCTTGAGGTTCTGCCGGGTTTCGTCGATCAGCTGTTGGTTACGCGGCAGCGACGGCGCCTGGCCTTGCTCCAGCAATTGAACGTACAGAGGGGCGTTTTCGCTGATGACCGCAGCGTCGGTGGGGGAACCTTGGGTTGCGGCGCCTGCCCAGGCCTGCGGCAGGCTGGCGGCGACGAAGGCTGGGTCGGGGTGGGCTTGTGGCTCGGTCAACAGCAGGTACAGCTTGAGGGTGTTGTAGGCCTCGATGATCGACGCCACTTGCTGTTCGTCCAGGCGGCCGAGCATCTCTTCGGACAGTGACAGGCCGCCGGTGGTGGCGGACAACTCGGCCGCGTCGCTGGCCGTGGCCAGGTTGACCTTGGACGCGTAGGCGCCGGCACGGGTTTTGGTCAGGGCCGCCTGGGCCTTGGCCGCCAGGCGAGGCGCCAACGGTTTGCCATTGCGGCTTTTCGGCGCCGGGGTGAACTCCAGCTCCTGGTTGATGCCGCTGGCAAAGGTGTTGAACGCACGCATCTGCACCTGCAGGCTGCGGGCAATCGGCTCCAGTGCCTGGCTGCGCAGTTGCGCCAGGTAGGCGTTGCGGGCCACTTGGTGAATCGCCTCGCCGTGGTACAGGCCGGCGCTCAATTGCAGCGGTACACCCTGCTGGCGATGGGCCTCGACCGTGGCCATCTGCCCGCGCAGCACTTCCAGGCCTTTACCGGCAGCCAACAGCTGTGCGCGGTCATCGGCGCGTTCGATCTCGGCCAGTTGGCCACGCAGGCTGTCCAGCCACTGGCGGTTGTTGGCGAACGATAGCGCCTGCCAGCCGATAAAGGCCACCCCGGCGGCAGCGGCCAGGCCCAGCAACAGGGGGCTGAAGCCTGCCTTGCGGCCCAGGCGCGACTGGTACAGGGTCAGGTCGCGGTCGGGGAAAATCACCTGGCGGAATGTGTCGGTGATGAAGTAGCTGCGGTTGCCCTGCGTGTGGCTGGCCGGCTGCGCGCCTTCGTCGTGGGCCGCTTGCAGGGCAAAGTTGTCGGCGATGACGTCTTCGTACACCTGGCCCAGTTGCTGCTCGGTCTGCAGCGCACTGGTGAAGTACAAGCCGCGCAACAGCAGCGGGGCACCGCCACCCTGGCCGCGGGTGAAGTGCTCAAGGAACTGCTCCAGCACGCCATTGAGTTCTGCGAAGTACTGGGGGAAGTTGAGCAGTGTGCTGTCGGCATCTGCGCCGAGGCTGATCATCTGCGCATCGACGTGGCGGCGGATGTGGCTCTGCAGGTTTTTCAGGCGAGTGTTGAGCACCGCCTGCAAACCGTTGTTGCGGATTTCCGACAGGCCAAAGGTCATGCCCAGCGGCTGCTGGCGCTGGTGCAGGTCCAGGCCTTCGAAGGCCTGGTTGAAGCCGGGCAACTGGTCGGTCTTGCTCAGCATCAGGTACACAGGCGGGTTGGTGCCCAGGCACTCGGCGTATTCCTCCACGCGCGCCACCAACTGCGCGGCAAGCGCGTTACGCCCGTCGCTGTTGGCCGCCAACAGTTCAGGCAGGCTGACCACCAGCACCAGGCCGTTGATCGCTGCCTTGCCGCGTTGCTTGCGCAGCATGCGCAGGAAGGCTGAAAACTCGCTGGCAGACTGATCGTCGCGCAGGTAACGGCCTGCGGTGTCGATCATCACTGCGTCGGGGCTGAAATACCAGTCACAGTGCTGGGTGCCACTTTCGCTGTCATTGGCGGTGGCGATGCTGGCCGAGAGGCCCGAGTGGGTCAACAGCGAGGTTTTGCCTGCAGCCGACATGCCGATCACCAGGTACCAGGGCAGGTCGGACAGGGCCGCCTTGCCACCGCCACCGGCGGAGCGGTCGGTACGCAGCATGGCGATGGCATGCTTGAGGCGCTCGCGCAGCACTTGCTGGTCGCGGAATTCACCGGTGGCGTTCCACGAGCGATCGACCTCGATCTGCAGCAGGTTCTCCAGGTTATGCTCGGCGCGGATGCGCTGATACTGGCGCAGCACGATCACCAGCAGGAAGCAGGCGCTGATGATGGCCAACGCTTCGGGCACATGGTGGCGCAGCCAGGGCACCATCGGTGCCACCAGCCAGCAGATCAACAGGGTCACCAACCACAGCAGTGGCAGGAGAATCCAGAAACTCTTCAACAGACGCAGTAATGTTTTCATGTCTTCCTGACTCGGCTACCTGAGGTGTGCTCAGGCACTGAACAGCTGGCGGATTTGTTCGGAAAGGGCGGCGACATCCTTGTCCAGCAACCAGTCGAGCGTCAGGTACACCGCGACACAGACCAGCGCAATCAACACCAGGTACACCCACAGCGGCACTTCGTGGCGCAGCATCTGCGACACCTGGTCGGGCAGGGCCCAGTCCGGCGAGAGGGTTTTGGGTGGTTTGCGGTAGCGCGCGATGTCCTGGCCCAGGGCGTTGGCCAGGTAGCGCAGCTGGTCTTTCTGGCCGAGGCTGAACTTGCCCTCGAAGCCCAGCGCCAGGCACAGGTGGTAGACCTCCAGCACATCGAGGTTCTGTTTGACGTCGGCGCGCAACGCTTCGACCTTCTCGAAGAAACCTTCACCGGCCAGGTGCACGCCAAAGTAGCGGAACTGCAGCGGTTGCAGCTCGAAGTGCCCGCGCAGTTCGTTGTCGCCGGAGCGCAGCACGCTTTCGTCGAGGAACGCGCACAGGGCGTATTGGGTGTCCTTGACCTGCTCGACGCTGTAGTTGGCGGCGCGGGCATCGCGCTCCAGGTTGGCGAAGAAGCGGTCGACGCTGGCTTCGAAGGCTTGTACCGACGTGACCTGGCGGCCACGGCGGACAATCAGCGCCATGCTGATGAAGTCCTGTACCAGGCCCTTGAGGGTCGGTTTGTCGCTGGCGGGCGCAACGGCGCCCTGTTGCAATACGGCTTCGGTCATTTGAGCACCGCCATCAGTTCAAGCTTGAGGTTGGTAAAGGCGCTGGGCGCATAGAAGCAGATGGTCTGGGCGTTCATCATTCGCTCGTAGACATGGCCATGCGGCTCGATGGCGAAGTACTGGTTGTCCAGGCGTACCGGAATGGCGTTGGGCAACCGCGCAGCATGATTGAGGGTGACGCCGGGCATGGCGCTGTTGACCACTACTTCGATGTCTTCCGGCGAGCCCACCTTGAACGCCCGTGGCACCAGCTCCAGCAGGCTGGCACCGGGCATGTCGGCGTGTACCGAGATATAGAAGTCGGCCTCGGCCAGGCGCGGGTCGCGCAGTTGCCCCTGCCAGTACGACGGCTTGGTCTGGGTGAGGTTGATGACGATGCACTGGTTGGGCACGACATTGTCGAGCATCACCCGGATCATCTCGTCCAGTTTGACCAGTGATGCCGCCGGGTCGTGGTGATCGTATTCGGGGATATCACTAAGCTGGGTATCGAGGGTGAACGTCAACAGCCCGCCGGCAAGGTCGGCCAGGAACAGGTACAGGCGCTCGGGGTGCAGCCGCGGGTGGGCCAGCAGGTGGGCCAGTTGCGGGTGCGCACGGTTGACCGTGTTCAACAACCAGAACAGTGTGACGTCGCTGGAGCCGAATTCGGCGATCTGGTCGGCGCGCTCACGGCGCCGGCCCGACAACGCCTTGCTCTTGGCCTGCAGGGCACCGAGCAGGCGCTTGCCGATGCCGGCGATGGTCTCGTGGCTGCCCAGGTGCAGGGTGGGGTGGACGAAGTGCGGGTCCAGGTTGAAGCCGCCCATGCTGTTGCGGGTGAGTTTGGCCAACGGGCAATGGCTGTAGCCATCGAGGCTGTCGCCATCGACCAGCAGCACCACATTCAGGCGCAGGCTGGTGATTTCGTTTTCCAGCTCGCCTTCGTTAAGGTCCGGCAGGGTGTCGAACTGCTTGCGAAAGCGCCGCGCCGCCTTGTGCTCCTGGCCATCTTCGACATAGTTCAGGCCGAAGGGCTCGGGCAGCTTGAGTGCGGCGTAAACCTTCAGGTCGTTGGCCTTGAGCAGGTCCTTGAGGTCGCGCGCGGCCGGCAGCGGGTCGTGCTGCGGCGCGTCGTACAGGCTGCCGTCCGGGAACACCAGCTTCAGGCGCTTGAGCTGCAGCGAACCGTTGGCCAGGGCATCTTCGTCCACCTGCAGCGCCTGCACGCCCCAATGGAACGGGGTGCCGCGCAGGGTGGCCTCGGCCAACTGGTGCTGGTGGAACTCATCCTGGTATTGGAAGTGCTGGGGCAGCAGGAACATGCCTTCCGACCACATCACCCGGCTCTGCTTGCTCATTTGACGCTATCCACTAAAGAGTTGAAGGTTGAATCCATGGCGTTGCTGGCCGATTTACCCGCAGCGTCGGTGGCCTTTTCGATCACGGCGTCCTGCACTTTGTCGGTGAGGGCAGGCGGCGCATCGTCGGCCTTTTGCGCAGCAGCCAACTGGTCGGCGGTGGGCGGCTTGTTCAGCACATCGACGCCACGCAGGGCGCTGATTTCGGTGTTGTCCACCAGTACCCGCAGGCCATCGGACGAGAACCAGATACCGTCCTTGCGCAGCGACTCGGCATCGAATGCGACCTTCCAGCGGGCATCCTGCTCATTGCGGAAGAACGCTGCCACGCCGACATAGCGGGCGGTCTTGGCCAGCGGCCACTGGTCGGTCTGGCCGATACCCGGCAGCAGGGTCAGCTCGCGGGCTTCGACCAGCGTGTTGCCCAGGGCTTTCTCCGGTGCGTCCCAAAGCGTCTCGGCGTCGGTGGCTGCAAAGCGCTCGAGGTCGGTCAGCTGGTACACGCGCATCACCACCGACAACGGCTTGCCCTCGGCGTCGGGGTTGAGCTGGTTACCACCGTCGGAGGTCAGGATGACCTTCTCGCTGTCGGCCAGCATGTCGGCCGCCCAGCTGTCTTCCATGCGCTTGCCGATACGGTCGGTGACGCCGCAACCGGCCAGTGCCAGCAGCAGGGCTGCGACGGTCAGGCGCTTCAGGGCGGTGTGTGTGTGGTACATGACGGCTAAACCTCCGGGTACTCGTTCAGGCCAGGCGATAGGCGAAATCGCCATCGCTGCCCAGCTCGATCGTCAAGCGCTCGATCGGCGCGTCCTGGGCCATGCGCTCGAGAACGTGCTGGGCAAGCTCGGGCATCAGGGTGCGGGACAGGATGTTGTCGATGTTGCGTGCGCCGCTGTCGACCTCTGTGCAACGTGCCGCGATGGCCTTGACCAGGGCGTCGTCGTAGCTCAGCTCAGCCTGGTGGTTGCGGGCGAAACGTTTGGCGATACGCTCGAGCTTGAGGGCAACGATGCGCTCGAGGATCTGGTCCTGCACCGGGTAGAACGGCACGATGCTCAGGCGGCCGAGGAAGGCCGGTTTGAAGACGTGGTTCAGCTCGTCGCGCAGGCCTTCGACGATGGCCTCGGGGGTGGGCAGCGTCTGGGCATTCAGGCAGGTCTGCATGATGCGCTCGGTGCCGGTGTTGGACGTGAGGATGATCACCGTGTTGCGGAAGTTGATCTCGCGGCCTTCGCCGTCGTCCAGCACGCCTTTGTCGAACACCTGGAAGAACAGCTCGAGCACGTCGGGGTGGGCCTTCTCCACCTCGTCGAGCAGCACCACGCTGTAGGGCTTGCGGCGCACGGCCTCGGTCAGCACGCCGCCTTCGCCGTAACCGACGTAGCCGGGTGGCGAGCCTTTGAGGCTCGATACGGTGTGGGCCTCCTGGTACTCGGACATGTTGATGGTGATCAGGTTGCGCTCACCGCCGTACAGGGTGTCGGCCAATGCCAGCGCGGTTTCGGTCTTGCCGACGCCGCTGGGGCCCAGCAGCAGGAACACGCCGATCGGTTTGTTCGGGTCTTCCATGCGGGCGCGGGAAATCTTGATGCGCTTGCCGATTTCGTGCAACGCGTGGTCCTGGCCCAGCACGCGTTCACCGAGCAGCGCAGGCAGGCGCTGCACGGTGTCGATCTCGTCACGCAGCATCTTGCCCAGCGGGATACCGGTCCAGCCGCTGATCACCTGGGCGATGGCGCCGGCATCGACCAAGGCGTGGACCAAGGGCTGGTCGCCCTGCACGTTGCTCAGCTCGGCGCGCAGGGCGTTGAGCTGGGCGGCGTCGGTGTCCTTGGCGCTGTCCAGGGCTTTGAGTTGCTCGACCAGGCCCAGCTCCTGCTGCCACTGGGCGCTCAGGCGCTGTTCGTGCTCCTGCTCGGCCTGCAGGGCGGCCTGCAGCTCGGCCAGGCGCCGGGCATGGTCGTGGCCCTTGCCGGCTTCGTGGTCGAGCACGGCGATTTCGGCCTGCAGGTTGTCGATATGGCGGCGGCAGTCTTCCAGCGCGCCGGGTTGTGACGACTGCGCCAGGGCGATGCGTGCGCAGGCGGTATCGAGCACGCTGACCGCCTTGTCGGGCAGCTGGCGGCCGGTAATGTAGCGGTTGGACAGGCGCACGGCCTGTACCAGTGCTTCGTCCATCACCGCCACCTTGTGGTGCTCGCGCATCTTGCCGAGCAGGCCGCGCAGCATGTGGATGGCCTTGTCTTCGTCAGGCTCTTCGACCTTGACTACCTGGAAGCGACGGGCGAGGGCGGCGTCTTTTTCGAAGTACTTCTTGTATTCGGCCCAGGTGGTGGCAGCGATGGTGCGCAGCTCGCCACGGGCCAGGGCTGGCTTGAGCAGGTTGGCGGCATCGTTCTGCCCGGCCTGGCCACCAGAGCCGATCAGGGTGTGGGCTTCGTCGATGAACAGGATGATCGGGTGCAGGCTGCGCTTGACCTCTTCGATCACCGCTTTGAGGCGGTTTTCGAACTCGCCCTTGACCCCGGCACCGGCCTGCAGCAGGCCCAGGTCGAGGGTGTGCACGGCGACGTCTTTGAGTGGGGCCGGCACATCGCCCTGGGCGATGCGCAAGGCCAGGCCTTCGACCACTGCGGTCTTGCCGACGCCGGCTTCGCCGGTGAGGATCGGGTTGTTCTGGCGGCGACGGGTGAGGATGTCGACCATCTGCCGCACTTCGAACTCGCGGCCAAGCACCGGGTCGATCCGGCCGTCCCGGGCGCTTTGGGTGAGGTTGACGGTGTACTGGTCCAGGGCCGGGGTCTTGCCGCCAACCTTGCCGGTGCCTGCCACTGGCGCCGAGGGGCTGGCCAAAGGGCTGGCGAGCCGGGATTCGGCACTGCCTTCGACCAGTGCGCTGAGGTTCAGGCGCAGGTCGTCGGCGTTGATCTTCTCAAGCTCCGGTGCGGAGGCGATGACCACCCGGCGCAGTTCGGCGTCATCGAGCAATGCTTGCAACAGGTGCGCACTGCGCACCTGGCCCACACCATACTCGATTGAGGCCAGTACCCAGGCCTGCTCGATCATGCGGGTGATGTGCGGGGACAGCGCCGGGGTGCGGGTGTTGCCCTTCTTGAAGGTACCCAGGGCGGTCACCAGTTGCGCCTGCAGGCGCTCGGCGACCACGTCGTAGTGGCGCAGGATCAGCGGCAGGTCACTGTCGCTGTTGTCCAGCAACTGCAGCAGCAGGTGTTCCACCTCGACGTCGTAGTGGTACTCCGACAGGCACAGGGCCGCCGCGCTTTCAGTGGCCGTGCGGCTGGTTTCGTTAAGCTTGGCGAACAGAGACTTCAGGTTCACAAGGCGACCCCATCGTAAGGAATGTGGAAGACGGCGCAACGCGAAGGCTCCGCGTCACGGCCAGGGCGTTTGAGCCAGCCCAGCCAGCCCAGCGCGACATTGCCGCTGCGGCCCAGTTGGGCACGGGGCACGGCCTCGCGTTTGAGCTGCGGGGCGATTTCGAAATCAAGCTCGGCGCCTACATAGAAGCGCACCAGCTCGACCAGCTTGCGGTAGTCGTCGGTGCCAGGCTGGAACCGCCGGTAATCGGCCAACGCTAAGGGGCCGAGCTCGATACGGATGCACGACTGGTAATCCCACACGCGGTTGCCGGCCACGGCGCTGAGGCCGAGCTGGGCGTTCTTGCGGCCCAGCTGGGTGCACTGTTCGGGCTGCAGGTTCAACCAACGGCCGGCGAACTGCCTGACCTTGATCGGCAGGGAGAAATAGAAGCCGAGCATCCGCTCCAGGTTCAGCGCGTTGCGTGGCTTCTGGCTGAGCAGCCCGGCAAAGTAGCTGAACAGCTCGCGGCGCAGCATCGGTTGCTGGCGTTCGAACTTCAGCTGCTGGGCGCGCGGGCCCAGGCCGACCAGGTTGAGCAGGTAGCCATCGAAGCCCGAGGTACCGTTGCGCTCGTGCTCGATATGGAATTTGTACTTCTGCCAGGCTTCGTAGAACAGCGTGGTCATGCGGTGCGAGAAGATGTCGAGAAACGCATGGGCGGCATCGTCGCGGTACTGCACGTGGCGCTCGAGCAGCAGCTCGGTGTACGGGCGAGGCAATACGCCCGACGGGCCCACCAGGCCCATGAAAGTGACCTGGACTTCCGACAGCGGCAGGCCTGCCGTCGACACCTTGCCCTCACGCTCGAACTGCAGGTCGCTGACCTCGCTGGCCGGAAACGCCAGCGACAGCTGAGTGCGGAAACGCAGCGGGTCTTCGTGCGGCCGGGTTGCCAGGTCCATGCGCCCGGTGCGGCTGTAGTGCAGGCGAAGCAGGCGCACCAATTGAAAGAATTCGAATCGGTGCGGCTCGGCTCTGGCTTGATCGATCAGACCAGGGGCTGATCGCCAGTACGTGCTGGCCATTGGACGACTCTCTTTTCTCGTTGTTGGGTACGCAGGGTCAGTTGGGTAAAGCTGTTCATCGAGCAGTACTGGCCAAAGAAGTGGTCCAGCACCATGGCGAACAGGAACACGCCGCTACCGGTGAACTGACTTTCGTCGAAGGTCAGGGTGATGCCCACGCCGCGCACGAAATTCGGCCGCGGATGGCCGATGCGCGCTACCACCGGCTCGCTGCTGATTGCCTTGATGCCGTTGATCTGTTTGCGGATGGCCGAGACGTTGCGGTAGTTGTAAAGCGACAGCAGCTCGAGCAGCACTTCGCGGCCCTGGCTCACCAGCGACAGGTGGTTGAGCGACAGGTGCGCGATCAGCCGCCAGATCAGGCCTTTGCCCAGCGGGACGCGCACCGTGGCGGTGGGCTTGCGCAGGCAGCGGATGTCTTTGATCACCGAGTTGGCCGGGATGTTGAAATCACCGCGCTCGCCACCGAACGGCAGCAGCAGGGGTACATCACGGTTGCTGCAGGTCAGGCTGATGCTCAGGGTGTCGCTGGTGCCGTCGATCAACTCCAGGTCGCGGTCGACCACGCGGATGCTCATCGCCGTGGCATCGCCCTGGTTGCGCCGGCGGGCAATCCAGAAGCTGTTGTGCGGGTCTTGCTCGCCACGCGGCTCGAAGAACGGCTGGCAGGTGCCGACGTGGTCGATGCCACCGAGCTTGCGCACGCGCCGCACCCGGTCGATCGACACCACTTCCGCCGCGTTGTGCAGGCGAATGTCCGGGGTGACCGGGTATTCGTGCTGGGTGTGGGTGAGCTTGATCGGCTCGGCCTGCTGGCGG
>NZ_MOMO01000009.1:0-8346 GCF_009933855.1 Pseudomonas sp. SG-MS2
CGATGGGGGTCGACATGGGGAGATCTTCCACTGACTGTTGTTCTTGTTATGTGTTGTCGTACAACGTCATCGGTTTTTTATCAAGCGACGATGGGGATGTCAACGCTTGCTGGCGCAATGTATTGAAGAAATGGCAGCCTTGAACAGCGCGTTTCAAGCAATGGCCGCTCTAGCCCGGGCTTCGAGATTTCCTTATAGAGGTACTACGACTAAAGTAGCTGAGAGGCGTCTGTTCCGACCCTATTTTCACATACGCTGCGCATGAAGTGCTTAAGGGTGGGGGCGGTGAGTTTCTGCAGAAACTGCTGCTCGTTGGTGGCTCACCTCAAGGTGCAAGGCCGAAGGCCTTGGTCTATCGCGATGACCACACCGGCTCCTTCACCACTGTCGCCAAACCAGGCCTTGAAGCCTGGCTGATCAAATTTCCGGCCAAGCAAGAGCACCCAGAGGTCTGCGCGATAGAAATGGTCTACGCCGAGTGCCTTCGCTTGTGCGGTATAGCGACACCGGGCACTCAGCATTTCAGCCTGCCCAATGGGCAAGCGGCCTTTGCCAGCAAGCGTTTCGACCGACAGGGTGGCCTGCGTGTGCCGATGCAAAGCCTTGCCGCATTTACCGGTGCCGATTTCAGATCGCCCGGTGCGCTGGATTACGTCAACTTCCTGCGTGCCACGCACATGTGCACCAATGACGTGCGGGAGAAGGCTCGTGCCTTCGAGCGCGCCGTGTTCAATGTGGCATTCAACAACCGCGACGATCACCCGAAGAACTTCGCTTACCTCATGTCCCGCACTGGCGAGTGGACGCTGGCGCCTGCCTATGATGTGACGTTCTGTGAAGGCCCTGGGGGCTATCACCAGATGGATGTGATGGGGGAGGCTTTGGATATTGGCCGCAAGGAGATGTTGGCTTTGGCAGGTGAGGCGGAAATTCCGCAGGCAGAGGCCAGTGAACTCATCGACCGCATTTGCGCAGTTGCCCGTCAATTTAAAGAACGGGCGCAACGCAGCTACCCCGGAATGATCACTCAAGAGTCCCTGCAGACTGTGCAGAGCCGCATCGAGGAAAATGTTGCGTTACTTGTTCGACCAATACAATCAAAAGCCACGGAACACAGGGCGGTTCGGTAGTGCAGAGCAGGTATCCCCTGGTGATCATCTTCATCCCGGACTTCCCCGTGAACCATTGATAACAAGGCATGTCCTAGTGCCATCAGAGACATGATGTTTCATTTCACAAGCAAGGAGGCACCACCATGCAATCCACCCCACCCACGTCCACCGGCAACCTGCTGGGCACTTACGGCTACGGCAAAGCGCTGATTATCAGCATGATCATCCTGGGCAGCATCTTCCTCGCCTTGGCCGCTTTCGTCGGCTACCTGAGCCTGGCCAGTAACCTGCAATTCAACGGCCCCAGGGGCATCTTTCATTTCACCATCGTCCTGTTGGGTGTGCTCGGCCTGAGCATGTTCGCGCTGGCCCTGTGGCAGAAAACGCTGCGCAAAGCCCGTTACGAGGTCTACGAAAAAGGCATCTGCCAGGTCATCGGCAACGAGCGTGACTACGTGCCCTTCAGCGAGATGAACGACCTGTACCTGTTCGCCTCCGGGCAGACCGCCTTCGCCGGCCTGACCAACAATCTGGCGTATCGGCGCAACGCAAGCGAGCCTTTGCGCCGGGTCAATCCGCACCTCAAGGGCCTGTTCGCCTTTATCGAGCAGGTGCGCGAACACTATCTGAACGAACGGCTACCAGCGGTATTGGCCACGCTTCACAATGGCGGGGCCGTGCAGTTCAACTATCTGGACACCAGCCAGGTATGGGGCAAGCGCCTCCGCGGCGACTTCTTGAACGTCACCACCAAGCCCCTGACTGTCACCCGCGACGCGCTCGAGATCGATGGCCGCAAGGTCTCGTTGAACAGCCTGGGCAATGTCGATCTCAATCAGTGGACCGAGTTGGTCGTTATCAAGGACGAGAGCGGTCAAACACTGCTGTCGACCGTCGGTAACGGGATCATGAGCTTCGACCTGTTCCTCAATACCTTGCACAACCTGCTTGAGGCACCGCAGGCGCAGCCCTTGCAAACCCAAGACATCGTTTAGAGCGCAAACCAGATACATGGTTAACAAATCCAACCCAATTGCCTGTGGACCCTACCGCGACCCTGCGCTATCTTCAGATCTGGCCTCGCCCTCGACCACGTAGACTGGCATGTCCAGTCCCGGCACCTCGCTGTGCCGTACCCCTCTTGTCGGCGTGGGCGGGGCCTCCTCATTTGCGCAGCGCCTGACCGGTTGAGACCCATCGCTCCGAGGACTCACGGGAGCCCGCCCATGGTGGGCCTTGGCCAGCAGCTACCAACACAAATCTCCCGTACTACGCAATTCCATCTGGAGCGGCCTTGCCGGGGCGCCGGACCGGTCGGAAAGGGCCGCACAGCGGCCCCGGCAATGGCACATGCGGCCGGTTTTTTGGAGCTGCCATGTACCCCTGTTGCGACTCAAGGCCGCTTTCACAGTTGTCTAGCGCCAAAAAAAAGGCTGCCCTAGGGCAGCCTTATCGTTGGGGTCAGTCCCAGCTCAACGCCCCACCCGTCTGATACTCGATCACGCGCGTCTCGAAGAAGTTCTTCTCTTTCTTCAAGTCCATGATCTCGCTCATCCATGGGAACGGGTTGGTCGTCCCTGGGTACTCTTCCTTCAAACCAATCTGGGTCAAACGACGGTTGGCGATGAACTTGAGGTAGTCCTCCATCATCGCCGCGTTCATGCCCAGTACGCCGCGTGGCATGGTGTCACGGGCGTATTCGATCTCCAGCTGGGTCCCTTGCAGGATCATCTGGGTCGCTTCTTCCTTCATCGCCGCATCCCACAGGTGCGGGTTTTCGATCTTGATCTGGTTGATCACGTCGATACCGAAGTTCAGGTGCATCGACTCGTCACGCAGGATGTACTGGAACTGCTCGGCAACGCCGGTCATCTTGTTGCGGCGGCCCATGGACAGGATCTGGGTGAAGCCGCAGTAGAAGAAGATGCCTTCCAGCACGCAGTAGTAGGCGATCAGGTTGCGCAGCAGCTCTTTGTCGGTTTCGACGGTGCCGGTGTTGAACTCCGGGTCGGAGATGGCGCGGGTGTACTTCAGGCCCCAGGCGGCTTTCTTCGCGACCGACGGGATCTCGTGGTACATGTTGAAGATCTCGCCTTCATCCATGCCCAGCGACTCGATGCAGTACTGGTAGGCGTGGGTGTGGATCGCCTCTTCGAAGGCCTGGCGCAGGATGTACTGGCGGCACTCCGGGTTGGTGATCAGGCGGTACACGGCCAGGGCCAGGTTGTTGGCAACCAGCGAGTCGGCGGTAGAGAAGAAGCCGAGGTTGCGCATCACGATGCGGCGCTCGTCTTCGGTCAGGCCGTCCTGGCTCTTCCACAGGGCGATGTCGGCGGTCATGTTGACCTCTTGCGGCATCCAGTGGTTGGCGCAGCCGTCGAGGTACTTCTGCCAGGCCCAGTCGTACTTGAACGGTACCAGCTGGTTCAGGTCGGCGCGGCAGTTGATCATGCGCTTTTCGTCAACGGCGACGCGGGCCGAGGAGCCTTCCAGCTCGGCCAGGCCTTCGGCGATGTCCAGGGCGTCCAGCGCGGCCTTGGCGCGCTTAACTGCGTCGGAGTCGGCGGCGGTGGCAGCACGGGCTTCCAGGGCGGCAGCACCGCCGGCGCTGTCGAGCTTGTCGAGGGTGGCGGCGGCGTTGGCCTGCGCAGGGGTGTTGCCTTTGGCGGCTACTTCGCCGTCTTCTTTGTCGAATTCGTCCCAGCTCAGCATGGTTTTGCTCCTGCTTGAGGATTGCCCTGAGGCAACCGGTTGGATTTTAAGAATGTGATGCCTGACGCAAGGCCGTTACGGCGAATGGACAGCTCGAGAGGCTGACTCTCGTTACATCTGGATTCGTGCCTGGCCAGGCCTCGGGGAGGGGCCAGGGACTTGAATAGGTGCCCTTTTCAGAGGGGGCGGAGTATACCGGAATTCGCTTTCGATCGGGGTGCGCGTCTTGCGGGCGAGGGTAATTTTTCGACCGGTTTTAAGCGCGTCCGTTCACGGTATCTCGTGTCGTCTTTTACGGGAAGGGAGTTTAGCGGCAAATGGCGCGAGGCACTACATGTTGTGGTTTTTTATTTTATCGATACATCATGTTGGGTTGGCGCGGTTTTTGTAGGAGCGGCCTTGTGTCGCGAAAGGGCCGCAAGGCGGCCCCTGGAATCCACTATTTTCACAAGGATTCCGGGACTGCTTTGCAGCCCCTTCGCGACACAAGGCCGCTCCTACAAAAGCTGCGCTTGCGCAGATAAGAAAATGCCACCAGGAGCACCCGTTGGGGCACCCCTTGCGGCATCAGCAGGCCTTACTGGCAGGCTTCGCAGTCCGGCTCGTCGATCGCGCAAGCCTTCGGCACTGGCGCCGGGCCTGCGGCCTGGGCCGGGGCGCTGTCGCCGCCGCTGGAAACGGCGTTGAGCTTGCCGGTGTTGATGGTCGACTTCTCGGTGCTGGTCGCGGCCAGGGCACGGAGGTAGTAGGTGGTTTTCAGGCCACGGTACCAGGCCATGCGGTAGGTCACGTCCAGCTTCTTGCCCGAAGCGCCGGCGATGTACAGGTTCAGCGACTGCGCCTGGTCGATCCACTTCTGGCGACGGGAGGCGGCATCGACGATCCACTTGGTCTCGACTTCGAACGCGGTGGCGTACAGGTCTTTGAGCTCCTGCGGAATACGCTCGATCTGCTGCACCGAACCGTCGTAGTACTTCAGGTCGTTGATCATGACCGAGTCCCACAGACCGCGGGCTTTCAGGTCGCGCACCAGGTACGGGTTGATCACGGTGAACTCGCCCGACAGGTTCGATTTCACGTACAGGTTCTGGTAGGTCGGCTCGATGGACTGCGACACGCCGGTAATGTTGGCGATGGTCGCGGTCGGCGCGATGGCCATGATGTTCGAGTTACGGATGCCTTTCTGTACGCGGGCACGTACCGGCGCCCAGTCCAGGGTTTCTTCCAGGTTGACGTCGATGTACTTCTGGCCACGGGCCTCGATCAGGATCTGTTGCGAATCCAGCGGCAGGATGCCTTTGGACCACAGCGAACCCTGGAAGGTCTCGTACGCGCCGCGCTCATCGGCCAGGTCGCAGGACGCCTGGATCGCGAAGTAGCTGACCGCTTCCATCGACTTGTCGGCGAACTCCACCGCAGCGTCGGAGCCGTAAGGGATGTGCTGCAGGTACAGCGCGTCCTGGAAGCCCATGATGCCCAGGCCGACCGGGCGGTGCTTGAAGTTCGAGTTACGCGCTTGCGGCACCGAGTAGTAGTTGATGTCGATCACGTTGTCGAGCATGCGCACGGCGGTGTTCACGGTGCGTTGCAGCTTGGCGGTGTCCAGCTTGCCGTCGACAATGTGGTTCGGCAGGTTGATCGAGCCCAGGTTGCAGACCGCGATCTCATCCTTGTTGGTGTTCAGGGTGATCTCGGTGCACAGGTTTGAGCTGTGGACCACGCCCACGTGCTGCTGCGGCGAGCGCAGGTTGCACGGGTCTTTGAAGGTCAGCCATGGGTGGCCGGTCTCGAACAGCATCGACAGCATCTTGCGCCACAGGTCTTTGGCCTGGATGGTCTTGAACACCTTGATCTTGTTGTACTCGGTCAGGGCTTCGTAGTACTCGTAGCGCTCTTCGAAGGCCTTGCCGGTCAGGTCGTGCAGGTCTGGCACTTCCGATGGCGAGAACAGGGTCCACTTGCCGTCATCGAAGACGCGCTTCATGAACAGGTCAGGGATCCAGTTGGCGGTGTTCATGTCGTGGGTACGACGACGGTCATCACCGGTGTTCTTGCGCAGCTCGATGAATTCTTCGATGTCCAGGTGCCAGGTTTCCAGGTAGGCGCACACAGCGCCTTTGCGCTTGCCACCCTGGTTCACGGCGACGGCGGTGTCGTTGACCACTTTCAGGAAGGGTACGACGCCCTGGGATTTGCCGTTGGTGCCTTTGATGTAGGAGCCCAGTGCACGCACAGGAGTCCAGTCGTTGCCCAGGCCACCGGCGAATTTCGACAGCATGGCGTTGTCGTGGATCGCGTGGTAGATGCCCGACAGGTCGTCCGGCACGGTGGTCAGGTAGCAGCTCGACAGCTGCGGGCGCAGGGTACCGGCGTTGAACAGGGTCGGGGTCGAGGCCATGTAGTCGAAGGACGACAACAGGTTGTAGAACTCGATCGCACGGGCTTCCTTGTCTTTCTCTTCCAGCGCCAGGCCCATGGCCACACGCATGAAGAACACCTGCGGCAGCTCGAAGCGTACGCCATCCTTGTGGATGAAGTAGCGGTCGTACAGGGTCTGCAGGCCCAGGTAGGTGAACTGCTGGTCGCGCTCGTGGTTGATCGCCTTGCCCAGTTTATCCAGGTCGAAGGCGGCCAGGGCCGGGTTCAGCAGCTCGAACTCGACACCCTTGGCGATGTAGGCCGGCAGTGCCTTGGCGTACAGGTCGGCCATCTCGTGGTGGGTGGCGCTGTCGGCAACGTTCAGGAAGCCCAGGCCTTCGGCACGCAGGGTGTCCATCAGCAGGCGGGCGGTGACGAACGAGTAGTTCGGCTCGCGCTCTACCAGGGTACGGGCGGTCATCACCAGGGCGGTGTTGACGTCCTTGATGGCCACGCCGTCGTACAGGTTCTTCAGGGTTTCGCGCTGGATCAGGTCGCCATCGACTTCGGCCAGGCCTTCGCAGGCTTCGCTGATGATGGTGTTCAGGCGCGCCATGTCCAGCGGCGCCAGGCTGCCGTCGGCCAGGGTGATGCGGATGCTTGGGTGCGGCTCGACCGCGGCGTCGGTGTTGGCGCGGGTAGCGCGCTCTTTGGCACGCTGGTCGCGGTAGATCACGTAGTCACGGGCGACTTTCTGCTCGCCGGCACGCATCAGGGCCAGTTCGACCTGGTCCTGGATTTCTTCGATGTGGATGGTGCCACCCGATGGCATGCGACGCTTGAACGTGGCGGTGACCTGCTCGGTCAGGCGCGCGACGGTGTCGTGGATGCGCGACGAGGCAGCGGCGGTGCCGCCTTCAACTGCGAGGAACGCCTTGGTGATGGCCACGGTGATCTTGTCGTCGGTGTAAGGGACGACAGTGCCGTTGCGCTTGATCACGCGCAGCTGGCCCGGAGCGGTCGCGGCCAGATCCTGGTTGGAATCGGCGGCCTGCGGCGCCAAAGCCTGCGGGTTCTCGCGAGTTGTGTCGGTTTGCATGGGTGGGTGTCTCCACAGTTTCTATATGTTCAGGCGCCTTTTGGGCGCCCACCGTTCTGTCCACTTGTTCGACGGCCCTGGCGGGGATGCGTCATGCGCACGCATCCGCCCGCTCGGGCGTACCGACTTCGGGACAGACTCAGGAATAAGGGGCAAAGAACATGCCGCTCCCTGGCCGAAGTCAAAGGCTATGGGGCTAGCCCAAAAGCTGTTGCTCTCCATCTCCGCTGGAGCGGTTTGGTTGTTGAAACCACAATAAGTTCAGGCAGAAAAATCGCTTGAATTTGTCTGCTGACTCATGCTTGGCGTTGGTGTGTGAAACCCAACATCTAGTGGTTCGCTGCGCTGGGGATACAAGATAATGCGGTATCGGGGGCTTTGCAAGGCGAGCGCCTGTGGATAAGTTGTGCGTACTTTGTGAGTGAATAGTGGGTATTCGCTGTAGGCCTTGTACCAAGTGGTTTGCAGTATTTTTCTGCGGCTCGTTGCCCCGGTGCAGATTTTTCAGGGCGCGAACCCTAGCACAAAAATCGGTTCAGTCCAGGGGTGTTTCCGCTGAGGTTGGCAGTGCCGGGTGCGGGACGTAGTATCGGCAGGGGATGTTGCCTTTTGGTTAAGGTGGCAATGCCGGCGATGGGGCCGGAACAGGCAACGCAAAAACAACAATCAAGGCAAACGCCATGGACCAACCCGTACCCCGCATCCTGATCGTCGAAGACGACCAGCGCCTCGCCGAGCTCACGGCTGAATACCTGCAGGCCAACGGTTTCGAGGTGGCAGTGGAGGGCGATGGTGCGCGCGCCGCCCGGCGTATCGTCGACAGCCAGCCAGACATGGTCATCCTCGACCTGATGCTGCCCGGTGAAGACGGCCTGAGCATCTGCCGCCGCGTACGTGGCCAGTACGCAGGCCCCATCCTCATGCTCACCGCCCGCAGCGACGAGCTCGACCAGGTCCAGGGCCTGGACCTTGGTGCTGACGATTACGTGTGCAAGCCGGTGCGCCCACGCCTGCTGTTGGCACGCATCCAGGCCCTGCTGCGGCGCAGCGAGCCGGCACAAGGCA
>NZ_MOMO01000062.1:0-55823 GCF_009933855.1 Pseudomonas sp. SG-MS2
CAGGTCAACGGCCAGTACGGCTACCTGACCATCGATGCCCAGGGCAACGCCGAGTATCACTCCAACCCGAACGTCACCTCACCACGGGATGCCGTGGACACCTTCGTCTATACCATTCGCGACGCCGATGGCGACGAAAGCACCACGACCATAACGATCAATGTGCATAGTGCGCTGATGACCTGTGCGGACCACGACGTCACGGTCTACGAGAAAGCGCTGGACCTGCATAAGGACGGTGGCGACCTGGCCGCCGGCACCGTGATTGGCAGCGACCCAGCATCGCACCAGGAAACGGCCTCTGGCACCCTGGCCGGCTCGACCAGTGGCGGGGTCGGCGCACTGACCTACACCTTGGTCGGCAATGCTGTCGGCCAGTACGGTCAGATCCTGCTGAACGCTGATGGCTCTTACACCTACACCCTGACCTCACCGGCGAATTCGCCGACCCATGCCAACGACGGCGCCAATACCGTGACTGAAACCTTCACCTACCAGGTGCAGGATTCTCAGGGTAATTCGACCACCAGCACGATCGTCATCAGCATCGTCGACGATGTACCGACGGCTAACGCCGATTTCGTCAGTGTCGCCAAAGGTGATGTGGTCAGCGGCAATGTCATGTACAACGATGTGGTCGGTGCCGACACCCTGAGCGATGGCAAGTACGTGGTAGGCGTGCGCGCTGGCAACGATACCTCTAGCTCTGCGCTCGGCCAGCTCGACAGTCAGGTGCATGGCCAGTACGGCTATCTGATCATCGATGCCCAGGGCAATGCCGAGTACCACTCCAACCCCGATGCCGTCGCGCCGCGTGATGCGCTGGATACTTTCGTCTACACCGTTCGTGATGCCGACGGCGACGAAAGCACCACGACCATCACCATCAATGTGCACAACCCTTCACTGCAGCCATGTGGTGACGGGGGCGTCACGGTGTTCGAAAACGCGCTGGACCTGCACCGCGATGGTCACGACCTGGCTGTTGGAACCGCCACCGGCAGCGACCCAGAGTCGACCCGCGAGACCGCTTCCGGCAGCCTGGTCGGCCAGGTTGCAGGAGGCGTGGGGGCGTTGACCTACACCTTGGTCGGCGATGCCTTTGGCCAATACGGCCAGTTGCTCCTCAATGCTGACGGTTCATACACCTACACCCTGACCTCGCCGGCGAACTCGCCGACCCATGCCAACGACGGCGCCAATACCGTCACCGAATCCTTCACCTACCGGGTGCAGGACACGGTGGGCAACTGGACCACCAGCAGCGTCAGCATCACCATCGTCGATGACGTCCCGCAAGCCCATTGCGATTTCGTCAGCGTGGGCAAGGGCGACATCGTGCGCGGCAACGTGATGTACAACGATGTGGTGGGTGCCGATACCTCGAATGACGGCGCCTATGTGATTGGCGTGCGCGCCGGGCATGACACCTCCACCGCTGCCAACGGTCAGCTCGACAGCCATGTGTATGGGCAGTACGGCTACCTGACCCTTGATGCCCAGGGCAACGCCGAGTATCACTCCAACCCCAATGCCGTAGCGCCGCGGGATGCGCTCGACACCTTTGTTTACACCATTCGCGATGCCGACGGCGACGAAAGTACCGCTACCGTGACCATCAACGTGCATGACCAGTCGCTTCAGCCCTGTGGCGACGGTGGGGTCACGGTTTACGAAAAAGCGCTTGACCTGACCAAGGATGGCCAGGACCTGGCGGCCGGAAATGTCAACGGCAGTGAGCCTTGCTCGACTGCCGAAACGGCTGCAGGCAGCCTGGTCGGACAAGTCGGTGGCGGCGTCGGTGCATTGACCTACAGCCTGATAGGCAATGGCATAGGCGAGTACGGTCAGATCCACCTGAACGCAGACGGCTCCTACACCTACACCCTGACTTCACCAGCGAATTCGCCGACCCATGCCAACGATGGTGCCAATACCGTCGGGGAATCATTCACTTACAGGGTGGAGGATACGCAAGGTAACTGGACCACCAGCAGCGTCACCATCACCATCGTGGATGACGTGCCGCAGGCCCATTGCGATTTTGTAAGTGTCAGCAAAGGCGAGGAGGTGCGTGGCAATGTCCTGTCCAACGATGTGATCGGCGCTGACGTGCCGGGCGATTGCGGCTACGTGGTGGGCGTGCGCGCTGGCGATGACACCTGCACCTCGGCTATCGGTCAGCTCGGCAGCCAGGTGGCAGGCCAGTATGGCTATCTCATACTGGACGCCAGGGGGAATGCGATTTACCACTCCGACCCGAGCGTCGTGGCACCGCGGGATGCTACCGACACCTTCGTCTACACCATTCGTGATGCTGACGGTGACGAAAGCACCGCGACCATCACGATCAACGTGCACGACAATTCGATAGCCGAATGTGGCGCCGGGTACGCCAGGGGGCAGGAGCAACGGGTTGTCGATCGCAGCGCGTTCACGCTCGATGCCAGCAGCATGACCGCGGCGCTGGTGGTGCTCGGCTATCTGGGCGCGTCCGGCATGGTCAACGCCCAAGGCAATGCCGAAGAAGTGATCAATGTCACCCTGCGCAAAGGTGAAGCCTTGCAGCTGAATCACACGCCCGATGGCGGCGACCTGGCAATGCAGTGGAAGGATGCCGGTGGCAGCTATCAGTCCATCGCCTCGGGAGACAGCTTCACGGCCAGCCATGACGGGGTGTACAGCATTCACCTCAGCGACCCGTTGGGTGCAGGCAAAGGCGGCGAGAGCTACAAACTGAACATGGTCCTCGACTACGCCAATGCGCAGGACGCGGCCCCGCTCACGGGCGCAGGCAGTGAGCACTTCACTGCTGGAGTCATCGACATTGCTTCGCTTGAAGCCAATGCCGCCGCTGCCCAGGGGGCGAGCGCTACGGCTGACTATGCTCAAGCCGAGGGCGCGGTCACCGTCGACCTAAGCCTTGAAGGGGCGCAGGACACTGGAGGTGCGGGCGTTGAAACCTTGAGTGGCATTTACAACCTGGTCGGCTCGGACTATGACGATACCTTGATCGGCAACAGTGCCAACAACGTGCTCAACGGCGGTGCAGGCAATGATGTGCTCAAAGGGGGCGGCGGCAATGACATTTTGATCGGTGGCAATGGCAGCGACACTTTCGTCTGGCAGAAGAACGACAGCGGCCATGACACGCTCAACGATTTCACCCCAGGCAGCGACAAGCTCGACCTGTCGCAGCTGCTGACGGGTGAACACGCCACGGCGGCGTCCCTGGATGAATACCTGCACTTCAAGGTCAGTGGCGCCGGGGCGACAGTGGCATCGACCATTGAAGTCAGCAGCGTGGCGGGGGCGGCGCCGACGCAGACGATCGACCTGGCCGGCGTTGACCTTGCGCAGCACTACGGCGTGACGGCGGGGGCGGGCGGGGTGATATCGGCGGGGCCGGATACGGCGACCATCATCAACGGGATGATCGATGATCATTCGTTGAAGGTGGACACGGTGTGAGCTGCGCGGCCTGCAAGTTTGCTTGAAGCTTGTGGCGCTATCTCCGGATTGCCGGCGGTAGCGCCAGAGCTGGCTGCGCTGTTCAGCCTGGCCGGTGCAATGTCTTCTGTTTGAGAATGTACAGGCTCACAAGCACCGCACTGGTCAGCATGAAGGCCCGTGCCCAGAACAGGGGCACCAGGTAGCAGGACAGGCCGATGCTCGCCCACATCAGGCCGATGGCGTATACCTTGCCCTTCAAGGGGATACCTTCACCGCTCAGGTAGTCGCGGATCCACGGCCCTAGCGTGGGGTGGTTGACCAGCCAGTGATGAAAGCGTGGCGAGCTGCGGGCGAAGCAGGCCGCCGCCAGCAGCAGGAAAGGGGTGGTGGGCAACACCGGCAGGAAGATCCCCAGCACCCCCAGCGCGACGCTGAGCCAGCCGATGGCCAGCAGCAGGTAGCGCACAGCCGACTCAGTGGTGGCGCGGTTTGAGCAGCGCAGGCTTCTCGTCAGGTGCGTGCAGCAGCAGGAACAACGCGCTCAGCGCCTCTGGGATCTGCACGATCATGTCGTCCTGCAGGTTGGCGTTGCTGGCGATGTCGGCGAATTCCGGTTGTTCGTCGAACAGGCCCGAACCGACCATGATCGGCAGCAGCATCTCGCTGACTTCTTCTTCGGCGTTCTCGAACCAGGCCTCTTCACGCAGGAAAACGCCTTCCATGAAGCCGATGCACCAGCCGCGCAGGTCGGAGTCGTCCGGCTCGTCGGTCAGGTCCAGCTCGCACGGCAGATCGAATTCTTCGTCGCTGGCCAGCTGACGGGCGATATGGCCCTTCAGTGCCACCAAGGTAGCTTCGATCTCGGTGCGCTGGGCATCGCTGGCGTAATGGGGCTCTTCGGCGAACAGCGCGTCGATCCATTCACGTTCGGGGACGTCTTCCGAGCAGATCGACAGCGCGGTCAGGTAGCCGTGGGCGGCGACGTAGTCCAGCGCTTCTTCGTGCAGCTCATCGGCGTCGAGGAAGGCTTGCAGGCGGGTCAGTTGCTCGGCGAAGGACATTACAGGGCTACCTTGGGGAATAAACGATAGTGAATTCTAGCACCTTGCGGCGATGGCGGGGCAAAGGGAACGTCTGTCACCGGGCATCCTGCACAGCCTGGCACTGGGGTATACTTCGCGGTTTTTCACCCAAGGGGCGGGTTTCCCCGGCCTCTGGCAAAAGCCGCTTACGCATTTGGCGTGTGCGGAGCGGGTTTTTCGTCCAGCCTGTGTCCAGGATGGTACGGCGATTTGTGGAGTTGCACATGCTCGAACAGGCTCAGCGCGTTCTCAAGGATATCTTCGGCTACGACAGTTTCCGTGGGCGCCAGGCAGCAATCATCGAATGCGTGGCCAATGGCGGCGATGCCCTGGTGCTGATGCCCACCGGTGGCGGCAAGTCGCTGTGTTTCCAGGTACCTGGGCTGTTGCGCCCGGGCCTGACCGTGGTGGTGTCGCCGCTGATCGCGCTGATGGACGACCAGGTCGCCACCCTCGATGAACTCGGGGTCGCGGCGGCTGCCCTGAACTCCACCCTCAGTGCGGAACAGCAGCGTGACCTCGCCGGGCGCCTGCGTCGCGGTGAAGTGAAGATGCTTTACCTGGCGCCTGAGCGCCTGGTACAGCCGCGGATGCTGGATTTCCTTCGCGGCCTGGACGTTTCCCTGTTCGCCATCGACGAGGCCCACTGCGTTTCGCAATGGGGTCACGATTTCCGCCCGGAATACTTGCAACTGGGCCAGCTGGCCGAGCTGTTCCCGCACGTGCCGCGCATCGCCCTGACCGCTACCGCCGACATGCGCACCCGCGAGGAAATCGTCCAGCGCCTGCACCTGCAGGGCGCCGAACGCTTCCTGTCGAGCTTCGACCGGCCAAATATCTTCTACCGCATCGTGCCCAAGGAGTCGCCGCGCAAGCAGTTGATGGCCTTCCTCGGCGAGCGCCGCGGCAACGCCGGTATTGTCTACTGCCTGTCACGCAAGAAGGTCGATGAGACCGCTGCCTACCTGTGCGACCAAGGCTTCCCGGCGTTGCCGTACCACGCCGGCCTGGCTGCTGAAACCCGTTCGGCCAACCAGCACCGCTTCCTCAACGAGGAAGGGCTGATCATGGTCGCCACCATCGCCTTCGGCATGGGCATCGACAAGCCCAACGTACGCTTCGTCGCCCACCTCGACCTGCCCAAGTCGCTCGAGGCCTATTACCAGGAGACGGGGCGTGCCGGCCGGGATGGCCTGCCGTCCGATGCCTGGATGGCCTACGGCCTGCAGGACATGGTGATGCTCAAGCAGATGCTGCAGAACTCCGACGGGGACGAGCGCCACAAGCGCGTCGAGCAACACAAGCTCGACGCCATGCTGGCGCTGTGCGAGGAAACCCGTTGTCGCCGCCAGGCGTTGCTGGCCTATTTCGATGAAGTACTCGAACAGCCCTGCGGGCATTGCGACAACTGCGTCGACCAGGTCCAGACCTGGGATGCCACCGAGCCTGCGCGCCAGGCGCTGTCGGCGGTGTTCCGTACCGGCCAGCGTTATGGTGTCGGCCACCTGATCGATGTGCTGCTGGGCAAGGATACCGAGAAAGTGCGCAATTTCGGCCACGAAAAACTCTCGGTGTTCGGTGTTGGCAAGGCGATGGCCGAGGTTGAATGGCGTTCGCTGTTCCGCCAGTTGGTGGCCCGCGGGCTGGTCGACATCGACCTGGAAGGCTACGGCGGCCTGCGCCTGTCCGACAGCTGCAGGCCGCTGCTGCGCGGCGAAGTGACCTTGCAGTTGCGTCGCGACCTCAAGCCGCAGACAGTGGCGAAAACCTCTTCCGGCGGCGGCAGCCCGGCCAGCCAGCTGGTGCGCGCCGAAGAGCGCGAGCTGTGGGAAGCGCTGCGCACGTTGCGCCGCAAACTGGCCGAAGAGCACAGCGTGCCGCCTTATGTCATCTTCCCGGACTCCACGCTGCTGGAGATGCTGCGCAGCCAGCCGGCCAGCCTCAGCGACATGGCCCAGGTCAGCGGCGTGGGTGCGCGCAAGCTGGAGCGCTATGGCCAGGCTTTCCTCGAAGTGCTCAATGACGCCGGTGGCACCACCGAGGCGCCCAAGGTGGTACTCGACCTGCGCCACGAACTAGTCAGCCTTGCCCGTGCCGGCATGACCCCGGCACAGATCGCCGGCCAGCTCAATTGCAGCGAAAAGAACGTCTACAGCTTGCTGGCCGAGGCCATTGGGCGCCAGGAACTGAGCCTGGACCAGGCGCTGGACCTGCCTGAAGACTTGCTGATGGAGGTGCAGGATGCCTTCCTCGATGGCGAAGGCGAGCTGCCACCGGTCTCGGCCATTGCTCCGCTGTTCGGCGCACGCATACCCGAGGGTGTGCTGTACTGCGTGCGTGCTGCGCTGGCGGCGGAATTCGAGCTCTGACGATGGAAGACATTTCGGACATCCGCTGATCAATGTCATCCTTTTTGACGATTTTCAGGGCTTTGCGGGTAGGGCAGCCTTGCCTGATGGGCCGGGGCATGGTTAGCTGACTAATAATTAGTTCTAGTCAATGAGTTGTTTATGCCCCTGACCGACAACCAACACCGTTTCGGCATGCAGCTGGCCCAGATGTCCCGTGGCTGGCGTGCCGAACTGGATCGCCGCCTGGCCGGGCTCAACCTGTCCCAGGCGCGCTGGCTGGTGTTGCTGCACCTGGCTCGTTTCGAAGAAGCGCCGACCCAGCGCGAGCTGGCGCAAAGTGTAGGCGTGGAAGGCCCGACCCTGGCGCGTCTGCTAGACAGCCTGGAAAACCAGGGCCTGGTTCGACGCCAGGCGGTGCTCGAGGACCGGCGGGCGAAGAAGATCCAGTTGTGTCCACCGGCCAAGCCCCTGATCGAGCAGATCGAAACCATCGCCAATGCCCTGCGCCTGGAATTGTTCACCGGGGTGGATGAGGCTGACCTGGATGTGTGCATGCGGGTGCATGCGAAGATTCTGGCCAACCTGGAAAAATCCTGAGGCCCGGTTCGGGCTTCAGGCTCAGAACGTATTGCCCAGGTTCAAGTAGATTGCCTGCTCATCCGCGCTGTTGGCCCCATAGCTGAGGCTCAACGGCCCCAGTGGCGTGTCCAGCCCCAGGAAGATACTTGCGGCATTGATGTAGCCACTGTCGAACTCATTGTCGTTGTTCCACGCCCGTCCGCGCTCGAGTGACCCGCCTATGTACAGCGGGAAGTCCAGCGGCAGATAGGAACGCGGCGTGAGGCGGCGGTAATAGACCATGCGCAGCAGGCTCACGTTCTGCCCGGATACCGAGTCCTGGCGGAACCCGGACAGTTGCCGCGCCCCGCCAAGCACAAAGCTCGACGTCACGACTTCGGTGTCGTCGAGCGTGCGTCCATACCCACCACCGAGCACCAGCGTGTTCGGCCCGCTGCTCAAAGCCTTGTCCAGATTGAACATCCACTGGCGATAGTCCGCGTCCGAGTCCAGCGATTTGTCGTATTTGCGCAGGGTTAGGCCTATGTTCTCGCCACTGTGCGGGAAGTACACATTGTCGAGCGTGTCGAACGAGTATTTCAGCTCGTAGAAACCTTCGTTGAAACTGACCTTGGGCAGGTCCTGTTCACCAATGCGAACCTCGGCCTCGCCCCAGGCCTTGCCCGCACCCAGGCGCACTTCGCCATAGGTGCCGATCTGGCGGCCGACGTTGAGACCGAAACCGTAGCGCTCGAGGCGGTATTCGGCTACTGGGTCGCTGTCCAGGGTGGCTTCGATGTTCTGCGAGCCGAAGTCCAGATAGGGGGCGATGAAGTAGCGTGAGCCCACGTCAAGCGGCTGGTAGAACTCGCTGTAGAGCTCCTGCTTGTCACCGATCTGCGCGCGCGTCAGCCACTCGGCGCCCAACTGGTTGATACCATTGACCCGATAGCTGGCGCCCAGGTTGAAGGCGCTGTCGCCGCGCAGGTCGTCCGACAGGTTCAGGCCCAGGCGCAGGTAATCGGTGCCGCCGCGCTTGCCACGAGCGTTGATCACCAGGGTGTTGTCGTCGCCTTTATGGACCACGCGGTATTGCACGCGGTCGAAGTAGTCCAGGCCATACAGGGTGCCCATGTCGGTTTGCAGGCGGTCGAGCTCCAGCGGTTCGCCGATCGGCTGGCGGATGTAATAGCGGATCACGTCATCGCTGACCTTGGAATCGTTCTCCACCTTGATGGCGGTGATCACCGGGGTGCGCTGGCGCGGTGAGCGTGCCATGGCCAGTTCGGCATCGCCTTCAGGCTGGCGCAGGGTGGCCAGGCGAGGGTCGAGCAGGCGGGTTGCACGGTAGCCGGCGTCGATCATGTCGCGCGCGCGGCCGAAGTCGGTGACGCCGAACGCGGCCAGCTGTGGCTGGATGAGGATGTCATCCCTATGCAAACTGGCCAGTTGTTCTTCGGAATTGCGCCGTGTCATCAGGGTGATCGACTGGTTGAGTACATCCACCACCGTGGCCAGTTGCTTGCGGTCACGCAGCGGGGTGCCGATATCGACGACGATGGCCAGATCAACGCCCATGTCCCGGGCCACATCCACGGGTATGTTGTCGACCATGCCGCCGTCCACCAGCAGGCGCCCATCAAGCTCGACCGGGGCGAACACCGCCGGGATCGACATGCTGGCGCGGATCACCTGGGGCAGGTGGCCGCGGCGGAATACCACCTTCTCGCCGCTGGCGATGTCGGTTGCCACGGCGCGGAACGGTATTGGCAACTTGTCGAAATCGCGGGTATCGGCGGTGTGGGCCAGCTTGCTTTCCAGCAGCAGTGCGAGGTTCTGGCCCTGAATCACCCCAAGTGGCAGGCCAAGGCTGCCGTCGTCTCGAAAACTGAGCTTCTGCTTGACCAGAAAGTCGCGGTCATCCTGCTTGCGCCGGAAGGGCACGTCCTTGCGCGGTGGGGCATCGGACAACGCCTGCTGCCAGTCGAGCGTAGTGGCGAGTTTTTCCAGCTCCTCGACGCTGTAGCCGGACGCATACAGGCCGCCAACCACCGCGCCCATGCTGGTGCCGGCGATGGCGTCGATGCGCACGCCCTGTTCCTCCAGGGCCTTGAGCACGCCGATGTGGGCCAGGCCACGGGCGGCGCCCCCGGAGAGTACCAGGCCGACCTTGGGGCGTGCCGCTTCGGCGAGCACGGTGAAAGAGCTGAGCGTCAGCAAAAGGCAGAACAGCAGGCGGCGCATCGTGAGTCTCAAACAGGGGGTTAAAGACCGCTAGTATAAGCGGCCCCTACCTGGAGAAAGCGCACCATGGCCGACAACAAGCCGGAAATCGTCATCACATATTGCACGCAGTGCCAATGGCTGCTGCGCGCCGCCTGGCTGGCCCAGGAACTGCTCAGCACCTTCGCCGACGACCTGGCCCGGGTGGCGCTGGAGCCCGCTACCGGCGGCACCTTCCGCATCACCTGCAATGGCGTGCAGATCTGGGAACGCAAGGCTGACGGTGGTTTCCCAGAGGCCAAGGTGCTCAAGCAGCGCGTGCGTGACCAGATCGACCCGCAGCGCGACCTTGGGCACAACGATCGCTGATCAGGCGCCCTCGGCCACGGTGCGTGGCTTGGGCGGCTGCTCGGCGCCAAGGCGGCTGGAAAGCACAATGGCGAAGATGATCAGTGCACCGCCCAGCAGCATGCGCA
Source organism: Pseudomonas sp. SG-MS2 (assembly GCF_009933855.1). Lineage (NCBI taxonomy): Bacteria > Pseudomonadati > Pseudomonadota > Gammaproteobacteria > Pseudomonadales > Pseudomonadaceae > Pseudomonas > Pseudomonas sp. SG-MS2. The sequence continues at coordinate 10,144 of NZ_MOMO01000062.1, forward strand.
GGGTTGGTGTTTCGGCGAACACCATCCAGGCAACAGCGATGCCGTAGACCGGTTCCATGCCGAAAACCACCGCGGCAGTGCGTGCCTTGATCACTGCCAGGCTGGCGACGAACAGGCTGTGGGCGACGCCCGTGCAGAAAACCCCTAGCAGGGCGATCCACAGCCAGTCCATCGGCTTCACCGCGCCCAGGCCATGCACGGCGAACGGCAACAGGCACAGGCCGACCACGAGGTTTTGCCACAGCGCTGCCTGTACGGCGGGCAAGCGCCCCGAGCCTGCCCGGTTGGTCAGCGACAGCAGCGAGAACAGCAAGCCGGAAAGCAGCGCCCACAGCAGTCCGCCCGTGGCTTCGCTGGCCAGGTCGAAAGACGGCGTCACCAGAACCAGGCCGATGCTCACCAGCAATACCAGCAGTGCTTCGTTGCGGCGGATGCGTTCACGGAACAGCACCCCTTCGAGCATCACGGTAAACGCCGGGAAACTGGCGAAGCCGAGGGTGGCGATAGCCACGCCACCGACTTTGACGGCGATGAAGAAGCTGACCCAGTGGCCGGCCAGCAGCACACCACCCAGCAAGAGGCGCTGTACGTCCTGGCTGCGCAGGCGCTGCCAGCCTGGGCCGGCGAGGCTGGCGAACAGCGCAAGGGCGAGCACGGCGAAGGCGGCACGGCCGAAGACGATTATGGCCGGGCTGGCGCTGGCGGCCAGTTTGCCAAACACGCCGGTCAGGCCGAAGAACAGTGCGCCGATGTGCAGGGCGCCCAGGGCTGTACGGTGGTTCATGGTGGTCCTTTGAAATGCGTTTGTTCAGTCGCGGACTTTTTGTGCGTTTACCCGAAGAGGCCGGGACAGGCACAGTGTAAAGCTCCCCACAAACGCGGTCTGTCGCCACCCTAGCGTTCTTTGTCGCCAGACGCTCGTCGCAACGCCCCGGGTGTGCAACCAAAGGCCCGCAGTATCGCCGCCGAAAACGCACTCTGCGAGCTGTACCCCACTCGCGCGGCGATCTCGCCCATCGGTAGCAATGTGCGGGTAACCAGCTCGCGCGCTTTGAGCAGGCGCCGCTGGCGAATGTAGTCCATCGGTGTCATGCCGCACTCGGCAGTAAATCGTGCATGCAACCGCGCAGTGGACAACCCGGCGATTCGCGCCAGGTCGGCCACCTGCAGCGGGTGGGCTGCGTGCTGCTCGATGTGACCGTCGAAGGCAGCATAAGGCAGGCGATGGCTGGGTGTGATGTTGGCTGCCGGCGCCGGGTTGAGGCAGGCCAGCAGCAACGCTGCCCCTTGGCGGGCGATCAGCGGATCGTCCACCGGGCTTGCCGCCAGCCAGTCCACCAGTTGCTGCTGGCGAGGGTCCAGGCCCAGCGCGGCAGAGCGGTCCAGCAGGCGCCGGCTGGCGTTGGCATGCTCGCCGAGTTGCTCGTCCAGCCAATCATCGCTCGGTACATCGAGGACCAGGCAGTGGCTGCCGGCATCGCTGCCACAGGTGTGATGGGCGCCGGCCGGCACAACGATCAGGCCTTGACGGTCGATCCGTGCCCCATGCCCTTGCACCTCGAAGTCCAGCCGGCCACGCAGGCCGAACACCAACTGTGGGTGGTCGTGGCTGTGGGCGATCACGTCGTCGCGGTAGTGGCGAAGGGAAAGAATCGGGCCGGCGGTCATGGTGGGTCCTCGCAGGGCAGAGCGCCATTGTGCCGTATTCCTGGCTGGCCAGCACCGATCACATCGCTGCCACCAGCCTGTCATGTGCGGATGCCAGTCTCCAGCAAACAGCGCCGGAGCCCGCCCATGACCCATGCCGAACTCTCTCGCCCGTCACGCAAGCAGCGCGTACGCACCTTGTGGATATATGACGTGCATCTGGGCACCCGCGACTGTCAGGCCGAACACCTGTCGCGCTTTCTCAAGGGCTACCAGGCCGACCGTATCTATCTGGTCGGCGACATCATCGATGGCTGGAAGCTGCGCGGCGGTATCTACTGGCCGCAGGCCCACACCAACGTGATCCGCCGTTTGTTGACCATGAGCAAACGTGGCACCGAGGTGATCTACGTGACGGGCAACCATGATGAGTTCCTGCGGCGCTACTCCAGGCTGGTTCTGGGCAACATCCAGTTGGTGGACGAGGCCGAGCATCTCACCGCTGATGGTCGTCGGCTGCTAGTGATCCATGGTGACCAGTTCGATGTGATTACCCGTTATCACCGCTGGCTGGCTTTTCTCGGTGACCGTGCCTACGAATTCACGCTGGTCCTCAACCGCTGGCTCAACCACTGGCGGGCCCGCTACGGTTATGGTTATTGGTCGCTTTCGGCCTACCTCAAGCACAAGGTCAAAGGCGCGGTGAACTTCATCAGCGATTTCGAGGATGCCATTGCCCATGAGTGCACCCGTCGCGGCTTTCACGGGGTGGTGTGCGGGCATATCCACCATGCCGAAATCCGCAAGGTCGGGGATGTGGATTACCTCAACTGTGGCGATTGGGTGGAATCCTGCACTGCGCTGATCGAGCATTGGGATGGCAGTATCGAGCTGTACCGGCTGGCCGACGCACAGCTACGGCAGGCAGAGGGCGTTGCGGGGTTGCGCGAACCTGCGTGACAGGCGCCCGAGAAACTAGAGGCTGATCCTGCCCAGCAGAATGTCGCGGAACATGGCGAAATCGCCAATCAGGCTGTACAGCGGATGCTTGAAGGTTGCCGGCCGGTTTTTCTCGAAAAAGAAGTGCCCGACCCAGGCAAACCCATAGCCGAACAGCGGCACTGCCAGTAGCAGCAGCCATTTGCCGCTGCCGATCGTGTACGCCAGCAGGGCGATCACCAGGCTGGTACCGACAAAGTGCAGGCGCCGGCAGGTGGGGTTGCTGTGCTCCCCCAGGTAATAGGGGTAGAACTCGGCAAAACTGCGAAACTGCGCTGTGCTGTTCATGAGCAGTGCTCCAGGATTGACACTTTTTGACAGGATACACGGCGTGGAGCCTGAATCGAGTCTAGAGTCATTGGCGGAGCCTACCAGTGACAATAGGCGCCAAATGAGTATCCTTGAGGTTAACCGCATGAAGCGGTCAGGATAAGAAGCCTGTCATGAGTGAGAGAACCACGTCAGCCAGCTGGGCATCAGGGATTGTGAAGGCGCTCGAGCTGGAAGGGCTCGACTGCCCGGCCATGTTCGAGCAACTCGGCCTGGATTTCGCTGCCCTCGACGACCCCGATGCGCGGTTCCCTCAGGATTCCATGACCCGCCTTTGGCAACTGGCTGTAGAACTGTCGGGCAATGAAGCGATCGGCCTGAACATGGCGCGGGTGGTCAGGCCGGCTTCGTTCCATGTGGTGGGCTACGCCTTGATGTCCAGCCGCACCCTGGCTGAAGGTTTCGAGCGCCTGGTGCGCTACCAGCGCATCATCGCCGAAAGCTCCGACCTGAGCTTCCGCCTGGGGCCTGAGGGGTATTCGCTGATTCTCACCGTGCACGGTGATCACCTGCCACCGACACGGCACAGTGCAGAGGCTTCGCTGGCCTGTGCGCTGGCGCTGTGCAAGTGGCTCAGCGGGCGGCCCATCCAGCCGCGGCGGGTGCTGATCCAGGGGCCTCAACCCAAGAACGTCGAGCCCTACAAGGTGGCTTTCCATTCCCCGCTGGTGTTCGGTGCGCCGTACGACGCGCTGGTGTTCGAGCGCGCCGACATGGAAGCTGCGCTACCGACCGCCAATGAGGCCATGGCCATTCTGCACGACCGGTTTGCCGGGGAATATCTGGCACGCTTCTCTGAAAGCCGGGTGACCCACCGGGTGCGCCAGGTGCTTTGCCGCATCCTGCCTCAGGGCGAACCCAAGCGGGAAACCCTGGCCCAGGCGCTGCACCTGTCCCAGCGCACCCTGCAGCGCCGCTTGCAGGAAGAGGGCACCAGCTTCCAGGCACTGTTGGACGATACCCGTCGCGAGCTGGCAGAGCAGTACCTCGCCCAGCCCGGCATGACCTTGCTGGAAACCGCCTACCTGTTGGGGTTCGCTGACCCGAGCAACTTCTACCGGGCCTTCCGCCGCTGGTTCGACGTCACCCCCAGCGAGTATCGCGCCCGTCTGGGCGCGGACCCCGAAGTGGTCAGTGACGCCAGAACGCCGGCATGCACAGCACCAGCACCGTGATGATCTCCAGGCGGCCGAGCAGCATGCCGCCGGCAAGAATCCACTTGGCAGCGTCTGGCAGCATGGCGTAGTTGCCTGCCGGGCCGATCACATCACCCAGGCCCGGGCCAACGCCCGAAACGGTTGCGGCGGCGCCGGTCAGTGCGGTCATCCAGTCCACGCCCAGCAGCGACAGTAGCAACGCCATGACGCAGATGGTGATCGCGAAGAAGAACGAGAAGGTCAGGATCGAGCGCACGATCTCTTCGTCCAGGCGATGGCCGTTGTATTTCTGTTTGATCACGGCGCGTGGGTGAATCAACTGGTTGAGGCTGGCCTTGAGCAGGATGTAGGCCACCTGGAAGCGGAAGATCTTGATACCGCCGGCGGTCGAACCAGAGCAGCCACCGACGAAGCCCAGATAGAAGAACAGCATCAGCGAAAAATTGCCCCACAGGCTGTAGTCGCCCAGGGCGAAACCGGTGGTGGTGATCACCGAGGTCACGTTGAACGCCACGTGGCGCAAGGCATCGAGCCAGTGCAGGTTGGTAGTGGCCCAGTACCAGGTACCCAGCACCAGCCAGGTGACCACCAGCAAGCCAAGCAGCCCCTGGACCTGCTGGTCGCGAATCAGCGCCTTGCGGTTGCCGCGCAGGGTGGCCACGTACAAGGCGAAGGGCAGGCTGCCAAGGATCATCACTACCACCGCGACCCAGTGCACGGCAGGGATGTCCCATTTGGCGAGGGACTGGTCGGAGGTCGAGAACCCCCCGGTGGAAATGGCCGACATGGCATGGTTGATGGCGTCGAACGGCTTCATGCCGGCCCACCAGAAGGCCAGGGCGCCCAGCACCGAGAAGCAGACGTACACCCCGACGATCGACTTGGCGACCATGTGCGAGCGCGGCATGACCTTCTCCGAGCGGTCGGACGATTCGGTCTGGAACAGGCGCATGCCACCGATGCGCAGCAGCGGCAGGATCGCCACCGCCATGGCGATGAAGCCGATACCGCCGAGCCAGTGCAGCATCGAGCGCCACATCAGGATGCCCGGCGACATGGTGTCCAGCCCGCTGAGCACGGTGGCACCAGTGGCAGTGATGCCGGACATGCTTTCGAAGAAGGCGTCGGTGTAGCTGATGTGCTGGGTCAGCAGGAAGGGCAGGGCGGCGAACACGCCTACCACCAGCCAACTGCTGACAGTCAACAGGTACATGTCGCGCGGGCGCAGGTGCACATGCTCCGGGCGGCCCTGGATGATCAGGAGCAAGCCTGCCACGAAGGTGATCAGGCTTGACCAGAGGAACGACGGCATGTCGCCGGTACGTTCGAAGACCACCAGCGTCGCCATGGGTACGACCATGCTGACCGCCAGGGTGATCAGGAAGATGCCGATGATGAAACCAATGATCCTTAAGGTCGGCAACGCCATGTGATCTGCTCTGACTCTGAACGGAAGGGCGCCATTCTACCTATGGGTCTGGCAGCTGCAAGCTGCGAGCTAGAAGCTGGAAGAAATGGCCGTGTGCACCGGGCGGCTTCTGCTTGGCGCTTGCAGCTTGCAGCTTGCAGCTTGAGAATGGCCGCACATTCAACTGCCAGGAGGGTAGCCGATGGAGGCTCTCGACGCATTGCTCAACCGTGTATCCGTGCCACGCCTCACTGAACCTGCGCCAAATGCCGCCCAGCGCGAGGCGCTGTTCCAGGCTGCGCTGCGCGCGCCCGATCACGGCCAGCTGCGGCCATGGCGCTTTCTGACCATCGAAGGCCAGGGCCGCGAGAAGCTCGGCGAGCTGTTTGCCGAAGCGGTGCAGAACAAGGGCGATGCTACCCAGGCTGCGCTGGACAAGGCCCGCGCCATGCCGTTGCGTGCGCCGCTGCTGATCGTGGTGATCGCCAGGCTGCAGGACCACTACAAGGTGCCGATGTCGGAGCAGCGCCTGGCGGCAGGCTGTGCGGCGCATGGCATCCTGATAGCCGCACATGCCCAAGGTATCGGTGCAGTGTGGCGTACCGGCGACATGGCCTTCGATGCCCATGTGCACAAGGGCTTGGGGCTGGGCGAGAACGAAGAGTTGATCGGTTACCTGTATGTCGGTACGCCGATGGCCGAGCCGCGTACTGCACCGGTTCTGCAAACCGCCGAGTTCGTCAGCGCCTGGGGCGAATGACGCCAGGGGCCACTGTGCGGCCCAATCGCCGGCAAGCCGGCCCACTGGGTTTGCGCTGAGCTGGAGAGCAGCGAGGTACCTGTGGGAGCCGGCTTGCCGGCGATTGGGCTGCAGCGCAGCCCTCTCGGATTCAACTGCCAATCTCCACTTCCAGCGGCAATTCCAGCCGGGCGACAAAACCGCCCTGTGGGTGGTTCTCCAGTACCAGCCTCCCGCCATGGCGCTCCGCCGCCTTGCGCGCAATCGCCAGCCCCAGGCCATGCCCGGGTGCTTCCTGCCCGGGGGCACGGAAGAACGGCTCACCCAGCTGCGCCAGGTGCTCCGCCGACACCCCCGGCCCATGGTCACGCACACTCACGACGATGCGCCCCTGCTCGCGCCCGGCGCGCACCTCGATCGGCTGCCCCTGCGGATTGAAACGCAAGGCGTTGCGCAGCAAATTGTCCACGGCACGTTCGATCAGCGTCGGCCAGCCTTGCAAGGTCAAGCCCGGTTGCGCCTCCAGCCGAACGTCCTGCTCCGGTGCGCTGAGCTGTGCGTCCTTGCGCACGCTGCCCAGCAGGGCGTTGAGGTCGACCGTTTCGGCGTGAGACTGCTCAGCATCGACCCGGGCCAGCGTCAGAATTTCGCTGATCAGGTCTTCCAGCCGGTCACATTCGCGGGTCAGACGCGGCCACAAGGCTTGGCGCTGCTCGGCTTCAGCCCGTTCGGCAAGCGCCAGGGCGATGCGCAGACGCGCCAGCGGTGAGCGCAGTTCGTGGGAAACGTCGCGCAGCAACTGGCGCTGGCTGCCGATCAGGCTCTGCAAGCGGGCACCCATCTTGTTGAAGTCCTTGGCCAGCACGCCGAACTCATCACGCCGTGCAGCCAGGCGCGCCAAGCTGTTTTGCTGGTAGCTGGCCTGGCCAAGGTCGTGCACCGCACTGCGCAGGCGGCTCAGCGGGCGGGTGATGGACAGGGTCACCAGCAGGCTGAACAGGGTCAGCACCACCAGGGCTATGCCCAGGGCGCTCAGGGGCCAGAGCAGGCTCTCGCGGTGCCAGGCGTCCAGTTCCGGGTGCGGAATACGGTAGATCAGCAGGTACGTCTCACCGCTTTCGGGGCTGGTGTATTCCTCGGTCAGGCGACGCCAGGGCAGGCGGCGCTCGTCATTGTGCTGGCGTGCCTCGAAGGCTGCGGCGCGGCGCGGGAAGGTACCGGGTACCACGGCCTCGCCACTGTCGTCGAGCACCTGTACATCGATCTTGAAGCGCTGCTTGCGTCGTTCGAGAAAATGCTGAGCCGACGCCAGGCCTTCGTGTTCATAGTGCTTGACCCAACGGCTGGCGAGCGTACTGAGACCGGGGTGGCGGCTGAGTATCCAGGCATCCTGGTTGAGCATATGGCCCAGCAGGATCGACAGGCCTGCGACCAGGGTGATAGCCAGCCAGAAACTGGCCAGGATGCGCCAGAACAGAGAACGCAAGAGCACCTCCTAAACGGGAAAAGCCCGGCGCGCTTGTGGGCGGGCCGGGCATTGGTGGGACAGCTTACTGGGCCTTGCCGGCTTTTTCAGCTTTCCAGGCCTGGAATTCCTTCCATTCAGCCTTGCGTGCTTCACGCGCTTTTTGCAGTTCGTCGAACTTCTTCTGCTGCTCTGGCTTGAGCAGGGCACGGACCTGGCTATCGGTCTTGTCGCGGCTGGCTTTCAGTTCGTCCTTCATGGCCTTCTGGTCCGCTGCCGGCAGTTTGGCCAGGTAGCGTTCGGTGATGTCGCGGCGGTTTTTCATCTGGTCGCCCATCAGCTTGCCAATCTGCTGGCGCTGGTCGCGGCTCAGGTCCAGCTGGGCGTAAGGCGCGTCACCGCGATGATGCGGGCCGTCGTGACGCGGGCCGCCTTCAGGCATGGCCATGGCCACGGTCGGCAGGGCAGCGGCGAACATCAGGGCGATCAAGGTCTTGCGCATGGTGTCTCTCCTGTCATGGGCCGGTGGTTACCGGATGAGCTCAGTCTAGGGAGATCAAGGTCAAGCGCAGTCAGCGAACGGTAAAGGCTGGGTAAAGAAAGCGCTGCGAGCTGCGAGCTGCGAGCTTGCAGCAGCCCCTGCCTACAGGCTGTAGTAGTAGCCGCGGCTACGCAGTGCGACGATGCGCGGGCGGCCGTCGGCGTGCGGGCCGACCTTCTTGCGCAGGTTGCTGACGTGCATGTCCAGGCTGCGATCGTAAAGGGTCAGCTTGCGGCCCAGGCCGATCTGCGCAAGCTCCTGCTTGTCCAGCGGCTCGCCTGGCTGGCGCAGCAGAGCTTCGAGGATACGGCTTTCAGACAGGGTAAGGGTCATCTCGCGGCCATCGATGCTGACCACGCCGCGCACGGGGCTGAAGGCCAGGTCGCCGATCTCCACCTGTGTAGTGGTAGCGGTCGGGTGGCTGCGGCGCAGCACTGCGCGCAAGCGGGCGGTCAGCTCACGCGGGTCGCAGGGCTTGGCCAGGTAATCGTCAGCGCCCAGTTCCAGGCCGAGAATGCGGTCCAGCGGCTCGCCGCGGGCCGACAACATCAGCACCGGCAGCTCTGCATGGTCGCTGCGCAGCTGTTTGAGCAGCTCAAGGCCGCTACCGTCAGGCAGCATCACGTCGAGCACTACCGCTGCCGGTGCATGTTCGGCCAACGCTCGGCGCGCGCTCTGGCCATCATGGCAGGCGCGGACGGCAAAACCTTCCTGGGTCAGCCAGCTGCCGAGCAGCTCGCAGAGTTCCTGGTCATCATCAATCAGTAACAGCTCGCTCATGACTCACTCAATTCAAATCGACGGCGTCTGACGCGCTCGCCAGTGGCAAAGATACCGCAGACGCCGACAATTTATCGATCAGGGCAAGACTTGCTTGAAAGGTTTGACGATGACCTGGTCGTAAACGCCCGCTGCAATGTACGGGTCGGCATCGGCCCAGGCCTGGGCAGCGCTGAGGGAATCGAACTCGGCGACGATCAGGCTGCCGCTGAAACCGGCTTCACCCGGGTCGTTGCTGTCGATGGCCGGGTGCGGGCCGGCCAGTACCACGCGGCCTTCGCTTTGCAGCTGCTTGAGGCGTTCGATGTGCGCCGGGCGTGCGGCCAGGCGTTTTTCCAGGGAATTTGCGACGTCGCTGGCAATGATGGCGTAAAGCATGTCAATCCTTGGTTTTGGAGGTAGACGGAGTGTCGTGCAGGTGGCGCGACAGGTACACGCCCTGCGCCACCAGGAATATCACGGTCATGCCCAGGCTGCCGAAGACTTTGAAGTCGACCCAGAACTCCTGGAAGGTGAAGGCGACGAACAGGTTGGCCGCGCCACAGAACAGGAAAAATGCGATCCAGGCCAGGTTGAGTCGGGTCCAGATGGCATCGGGCAGGGTCAGGGCGTGGCCCATGATGCGCTTGATCAGCACCCGGTCCCCGATGAAGTGGCTGCCGGCAAAGCCCAGGGCGAACAGCCAGTTGACCACCGGCGCCTTCCACTTGAGGAAGGTCTCGCTATGGAAGGTCAGGGTCAGGCCGCCGAATACCAGGCAGGCGACCAGCGTCAGCCATTGGCCTTTCTCCAGCCTGCGCTGGCGCAGGAACAGCGCGCCATACACCACCAGCGAGCTGATGATCAGCATCGCCGTGGCGCTATAGATACCGCCGAATTCGAAGCTGTGCCCTGCCACTTCCATGGGGCGGGGGTCGAGCTTGTAGACGATGAAGAACAGTAGCAGCGGGATGAAATCGATGAATTGTTTCACAATGGCAGCCAGAATCGGGATGTGGCGGCATAATAACAAACATCGAATCCAGCGGTAGCGCTCCTCTATGAATGTTGATCTGCACTGTCACAGCACGGCCTCCGACGGCGCCCTGGCGCCCGCGGTCCTGGTCGCCCGGGCCCAGGAGCACGGGGTGCAGACGTTGGCACTGACCGACCATGACACCCTTGAGGGCCTGCCCGAGGCCCGCCAGGCCTGCGTCGAACGGGGCATGCGCTGGGTCAGCGGGGTGGAGCTTTCGTGCACGTGGGGGGGCGCGACCATCCATGTACTGGGGTATGACTTCCCGCTTGAAGCCCCGCCGCTGCTCGAAGCGATCGAATCCCTGCACCGTGGCCGCTGGCTGCGCGCCGAGGAAATCGACAAACGGCTGGCGGCCAAGGGCATGCCAGGTACCCTCGAGGGTGCCCGCGCCGTGCAGCAGGAGTTGGGCGACAGCGGTAACGCACCGGCACGGCCGCATTTTGCCGAGCACCTGGTGCGCGCAGGCCACGTCAAAGACCGTGGTGAAGCGTTTCGCAAGTGGTTGGGGGCCGGCAAGCTGGGTGACGTCAAGCTGCATTGGCCGACGCTCGAGGAAACCGTTGCCACATTGCGCCAGTCCAACGCCTGGGTGAGCCTGGCCCATCCAATGCACTACGATCTGACCCGCAGCAAGCGCAGGCGCCTGATTGCCGACTATATTCAGGCAGGTGGGCAGGCGCTTGAAGTGGTCAATGGGATGATGCCTGCCGAGCAGGTGGGCACGATGTCCATCCTCACTCGTGAGTTCGGCCTGCTGGCAAGCGCTGGCAGCGATTTCCACGGCCCCGGCACCTGGGGCGAGATCGGTGCCTACCGGCCATTGCCTGAGGATCTGCCACCTCTGTGGCGCCGATTCAGCCATGAACAACCTATGGCGATATGAACAGGAAGACTTCGTGAGCCAATTTTTCCAGATTCATCCGGAGAACCCCCAGCCGCGGCTGATTCGCCAGGCGGTGGAAATCATCCGCAAGGGCGGTGTGGTCGTCTATCCGACCGACTCGGCCTACGCACTGGGGTGCCAGATCGGTGACAAGGCAGCGATCGAGAGGGTTCGGCGTCTGCGCGGTTTGGACAAGACCCACAATTTCACCCTGATGTGCTGCGACATGTCGCAGTTGGGCCTGTACGCGAAGGTCGACACCGGCACTTTCCGTCTTCTCAAGGCGCATGTGCCCGGCCCCTACACGTTCATCCTCAATGGCACCCGCGAGGTACCGCGGCTGTTGCTGCACGAGAAGCGTCGCACCATCGGCCTGCGGGTTCCGGACCACGGCATCACTCTGGCACTGCTGGCAGAGTTGGGTGAGCCGCTGATGAGCGTGAGCCTGATCCTGCCCGGTGATACCGAGCCGATGACCGACCCCTATGAAATTCGCGAGCGCCTGGAGCATCACGTGGACCTGGTCATCGACGGCGGTTTCGGCGATCTGAAGGCCTCGACCATCATCGACCTGTCTGGCGACGAGCCCGAACTGATCCGCGAAGGTTGCGGCGACCCCACGCCATTTCTGGTCAACGCGTGAGCCAGATGGAGATACCCGAGGCTGCGGCCATCGAAGCCGAACTGCCTCAACAATTGCAGTTGGCCCTGGTTTACGGCGAAGCCCTGACCGAGATGCCGGTGGACCTTTACATTCCACCGGACGCGCTGGAGGTCATCCTCGAGGCCTTCGAAGGCCCGCTCGACCTGCTGCTTTATCTGATCCGCAAGCAGAACATCGACATTCTTGACATTCCCGTGGCGGAGATTACCCGCCAGTACATGGGGTACGTCGAGTTGATGAAAAGCGTGCGCCTGGAGTTGGCCGCCGAATACCTGGTGATGGCTGCCATGCTCGCCGAGATAAAGTCGCGCATGTTGCTGCCACGTTCCGCCGAGGTCGAGGAGGAGGAAGGCGACCCGCGTGCCGAGCTTATCCGCCGCCTGCAGGAGTACGAGCGTTTCAAGGCTGCGGCCGAAGGCATCGACGAACTGCCGCGGGTTGGCCGTGACGTCGTGGTGCCGCGCCTTGAGGCGCCCCAGGCCAAGGTGCGCAAGCTGTTGCCCCAGGTCAGCCTGGAAGAGTTGCTGGTTTCGATGGCCGAGGTCATGCGCCGCAACGACCTGTTCGAAAGCCACCAGATCACCCGTGAGACGCTGTCTACCCGCGAGCGCATGAGCGAAGTGCTCGAACGGCTGAAGGGGGGCGGCTTCGTGCCTTTCGTGGAGCTGTTCACGGCTGAGGAAGGCAAGCTGGGTGTGGTGGTCACCTTCATGGCAATTCTCGAGCTGGTGAAGGAATCACTGATCGAACTGGTGCAGAATGAGCCTTTCGCCGCGATCCATGTCCGGGTGCGTGCCGAGTCTGTCGAAGAACCTGATGAATCTGAATGAACCCCGCGACCTGGCGTCGCTGATCGAGGCGTTTCTGCTTGCCTCAGGCAAACCGCAATCTCTTGAACGGCTGTACGAGCTGTTCGAGGAGGCCGAGCGCCCTGAGCCGAAGGTATTCAAGAAAGCCTTGGACGTGCTCGGCAAATCCTGCAGTGGTCGGGCCTTCGAGCTCAAGGAAGTGGCCAGCGGCTATCGCCTGCAGATTCGCGACAATTTCGCGCCGTGGGTGGGCCGCCTGTGGGAAGAGCGCCCGCAGCGCTATTCCCGTGCGCTGCTCGAAACCATGGCCTTGATCGCTTACCGCCAGCCCATCACCCGCGGCGAGATCGAGGACGTGCGGGGTGTTGCGGTCAACAGCAACATCATCAAGACCCTGATGGAGCGTGAGTGGATCCGGGTAGTTGGCCACCGCGAGGTCCCTGGGCGGCCGGCGATGTTCGCCACCACCAAGGCGTTTCTCGATCATTTCAACCTCAAGAGCCTGGACGAGTTGCCGGCCTTGGCCGAGCTGCGCGAAATGGAGCCGGAGCCGTTGCTGGACCCGGATGATGCACCGGTGCCAGCGCATTTGCAGGCGTTGGCCGATGCCAGCCTGGCCGACGAGGAGGCGGTCGCCGAACCTAAGGAGGAGACGAGCTTCCGTAGCCTGCTGGTGGAACTGGATGCGATGGAGGAGGGGCTCAAGACCGATTTCGATGATTTGCCAGAGGAAGATGCGCCAGAGCCTGAGGTCGCGGTTGAGGATCAAAACAAGGTGCAGCCCTGAGACTTGGGCGCCGGGATTACAGGTGCTGCGCGGCCTTGTGGGCGCCGGCTTGGCAGCGATGAGGCAGGCCCTTTCATTACAAAACCACTGGGCAGAAAACCACTCCACCCCCTGAAAACCCTCTAAGCTCCAGTGCGTTCCCCTTTGGAACCGCGTATGATGCGCGACCTTTTGGCGCGTTCGTCGCCAGAACCTCTGTTTTCATTCCTACACCGGGAGGTGCCCAGATGAGTGAGCAAGACCTGCAAAATACCGAAATCACCCCGCCAGCCGGCGAAAAGCTGCAGAAAGTGCTGGCGCGCATCGGCGTGGGTTCGCGCCGTGACGTCGAAGCCTGGATCAGCCAGGGCCGCATCAAGGTCAATGGCGTCGCGGCCACCCTCGGCCAGCGCGTCGACCTTCACGATGCCATCGCTGTCGACGGCAAGCTGATCAAGCGCGAAGAGGCCGCCGAGGCCACGCGCCGGGTGATCATGTACAACAAGCCCGATGGCGAGATCTGCACCCGTGACGACCCGGAAGGCCGCCCGACCGTGTTCGACCGCCTGCCGCGGCCGAAGGAAGGCCGCTGGATCAACATTGGCCGACTCGACATCAACACCACCGGTCTGCTGCTGTTCACCACCGACGGTGAACTGGCCAACCGCCTGATGCACCCGTCCTACGAGATGGACCGCGAATACGCGGTGCGTGTGCGTGGCGAGGTCGACGACGAGATGATCGAACGCCTGAAGGCGGGCGTGATGCTTGAAGACGGCCCGGCCAAGTTCACCGACATCCAGAAGGCCCCGGGTGGTGAAGGTTTCAACCACTGGTACCACTGCGTGGTGATGGAAGGCCGCAACCGTGAGGTGCGCCGCCTGTGGGAATCCCAGGGCATGGTGGTCAGCCGCCTCAAGCGCGTGCGTTTTGGCCCGGTGTTCCTCAACTCCGATCTGCCGATGGGCCGCTGGCGTGAAATGACCCAGGGCGAAATCGACATCCTGGCCGCTGAAGTGGGCCTGCAGCCGGTGGCGCTGCCTGCCATGAACCTCAAGGCCAAAGACAAGATGGAGCGCCTGCAGCGCAAGTCGACCCGGCCCATGGGGCGTAGCGAGCGTGTGCGCAGCCTGCGCCCGGCGCAGGAAGCCGCAGCTGCCGAGCGTCCGGCTCGCCAGCCGCGTGAAGAAGCGCCACGCAAAGGCAGCCGCGGCAGTGCGGTGGCTGAGCGTCCAAGCGAGATGCGCAAGCGCCCGGCCAAGCCCGACGGTGACAAGCCGGCAGGGCGTGGTCGCGGCAAACCGCGTGGCTGATCGGCTCAGGCCGTGATCAAAACGCCAGCCTTCGGGCTGGCTTTTTTTCTTGTGCAGTTTTGTGTGGGCCTCACCGCGCGCCAAGATGTTGAAGAAAAAGAATTTTTCGGACGACTGGCAAGTTTTCAAACCGCCCTGTAAAGAAAACTGTACGAATTGCCCCGGTTTCTCTTGCTGGGCACCTTCTCTGTAAACAGATCTTGCCGCTCCCGCAGGTCAAGAGCCCCGCCTGCGCCGCCAGCCCTATTGCTCAACCCCCCGTCCCACGCTGATATAGCGACCATTGCCGTGTGCAAAAGCCCGTCCGAAGAGCCGGGCCTATAGAACAACAAATGGAGGCGCCATGTACGCCGATCACTCCGCCTTTCAGGGCTTCCTACCACAGGATCGCTGCGTTTTTTCCGAGGAAACGACGCAACGCGTTGACGCCTGCGCGCTTGCAGGGGTATACAGTGCGCCGCGTTTTACCTGTGACCCTCTTGCGTACCGCGCACTCTTGCTCACACCTGGCTGATCCGCTGCGGCGGCGACTGTGTTCAAGAAACCAAGGTAACCACCTTGCCCATTCCGCTGCGCCACGAGCGCGGTGGGTCCGATTCCGTCACAGATAAAAACAATGCAGGTGACTTCGTTCATGAGTGAACACAACATGCATTCAGGCGAGCTCAAGCGGGGCCTGAAGAACCGCCACATCCAGTTGATCGCCCTTGGCGGCGCGATTGGTACCGGCCTGTTCCTTGGCTCGGCAGGCGTGATGAAATCCGCCGGCCCGTCGATGATCCTGGGCTACGCCATCTGCGGCTTCATCGCCTTCATGATCATGCGCCAGCTTGGTGAGATGATCGTCGAAGAGCCGGTGGCCGGTTCGTTCAGCCACTTTGCCCATAAGTACTGGGGCGGTTTCGCCGGTTTCATGTCGGGCTGGAACTGCTGGGTGCTGTACATCCTGGTGGGCATGTCGGAGCTGACGGCGGTCGGCAAGTACATTCACTACTGGTGGCCGGAGATCCCGACGTGGGTCACGGCAGCGGGCTTCTTCCTGCTGATCAACGTCATCAACCTCATGAACGTGAAGGTGTTCGGCGAAGCCGAGTTCTGGTTCGCCATCATCAAGGTCGCGGCCATCGTCGGCATGATCGGCCTGGGCGCCTACCTACTGACCAGCGGCAGCGGCGGCCCCGAGGCTTCGGTGACCAACCTGTGGGCGCATGGGGGCTTCTTCCCGCATGGTGTCAGCGGCCTGGTCATGGCGCTGGCGTTCATCATGTTCTCCTTCGGGGGGCTGGAAATGCTCGGCTTCACTGCAGCCGAAGCAGACAAGCCGAGAACCGTGATCCCCAAGGCCATCAACCAGGTCATCTACCGCATCCTGATCTTCTACATCGGTGCGCTGGTCGTTCTGCTGTCGCTGACCCCGTGGGACAGCCTGGTCGCCAGCATCGATGCTTCTGGCGGCAGCTACGGTAGCAGCCCGTTCGTTCAGGTGTTCTCGCTGCTGGGCAGCGATGTGGCCGCCCACCTGTTGAACTTCGTGGTCCTGACGGCGGCACTGTCGGTGTACAACAGTGGTACCTACTGCAATGCCCGCATGCTGCTGGGCATGGCCGAGCAAGGTGATGCCCCCGCAGCCCTGGCCAAGGTCGACAAGCGCGGCGTGCCGGTGCGTTCGATCCTGGTGTCGGCAGCCGTTACCCTGATTGCCGTGCTGCTCAACTACTTCATGCCGCATGATGCGCTGGAGCTGCTGATGTCGCTGGTCGTGGCGACCCTGGTGATCAACTGGGCCATGATCAGTTACTCGCACCTGAAGTTCCGCCAGCACTTGGACCGCACCGGCCAGAAGCCGCTGTTCAAGGCCCTGTGGTACCCCTATGGCAACTACATCTGCCTGGCATTCGTGGTACTGATCCTGGGCATCATGCTGCAAATCCCGGGCATTCAGGTTTCGGTGTATGCCATTCCGGTGTGGGTGCTGGTGATGTTCGTCTTCTACATCATCAAGTCCAAGCGTCGTGAGCTGGGCAATGGCGCAGCAGCCGGCACCGCTACCAAGTAAGCGCAGCGGGCGGTGAACGAAACCCGATGTCATATGGCTGGCATCGGGTTTTTTATGCGCCGCCTCGCCGGCGACAGGGTCTGTGAACGCAGGAAAGCACTCAGATCTGCTCGAGCAACCAGCCACGAAACGCCCGCAGCGAGGGCAACGCTTCGTTCCTTGGCGGATAGATCAGGTAATAGCTGCGCTGGCTGGCGAACGCCGTACCAGGGCTGAACAGCTCGCCCTTGGCCAGCTCCTCGTCCACCAGTATCCGCGGCACCAAGCCGATGCCGATCCCTGCACGTACCGCCTGGATCAGGTGTGACGTCAGCTCGAAACTCGGCCCCAGGCGCATCGCCCGGTGCGGCAGACCATGGTGTGAAAACCACTCGCCCCAGGCATGTGGATTGTTGGCAACGTTGAGCAGCACCTCGGCGCTGATACGTGCCGGGTCCCAACCCTGGCCGTCGATGTTGGCTTGCGGTGGCAGGATCACCACCAGTTCCTCGGCATGCAGCCGATGGCAGATCAGCCCCGGCAGGTCATGGCTGGCCACGCCGATGGCGGCATCGATCTCGCTGGTGTCGAAGTTGATCGCTTCGATCCGCGAATGAATATGCACCAGCATGCCCGGGTGGGCGCTGTAGAAGGCATGCAGGCGCGGCAGCAGCCACTTGGAGCCGAAGGTGGGCAAGGTGGCCAGGCGCAGCGTGCCGACCCCGGACTGGTAAGCCAGGGCCTGCAAGGTGGCGCTGCGGATGCGGCCCAAGGCTTCGCTGAGCTCGCGCTGGTACAGCCGGCCCACGTCGGTGAGCTGTACCTGGCGGCCTTCGCGGCGGAACAGGGTCAGCCCGAGTTGCTGTTCCAGCGCCTGCACCTGGCGGCTGACCGCGCTCTGGGTCAGGGACAGTTCGGCAGCTGCGCGGGTGTAGCTTTCATGCCGGGCGGCAGCCTCGAAAGCCAGCAGCAATGACATGGAGGGTGTGAGGTGGCGGTAATTCATTCATAAAAGTCATTGATAGCGGCAGGATTATCCGTTTGCCCCTGGGGCGAAACTACAGGAACATTGGCCTATTCGTCATCCTGGCATGGCTCAACCCATGCCAGGGCGACAGGATTCCCGTGAATTAGCCCATATCAAGAGGCCATCCTTCGATGATCGCCCAGCTGCCGACCACTGCGCCGACCGCCGCCTACCCAGAATTCCTCGAAGCCCTGCGCAGCAGCGGCTTCCGTGGCCAGATCAGCGCCGATTACGGTACCCGTACCGTGCTGGCTACCGACAACTCCATCTACCAGCGCCTGCCCCAGGCGGCGGTGTTCCCGCTGGACGCCGACGATGTGGCGCGGGTGGCCGCGCTGATGGGCGAAGAACGCTTCCAGCAGGTCAAACTGACCCCGCGCGGTGGCGGCACCGGCACCAATGGCCAATCGCTGACCGACGGTATCGTGGTCGACCTGTCGCGGCACATGAACACCATCCTCGAAATCAATGTCCAGGAGCGTTGGGTGAGGGTGCAGGCTGGCGTGGTCAAGGACCAGCTCAATGCCGCGCTCAAGCCGCACGGGCTGTTCTTTGCGCCTGAACTGTCCACCTCCAACCGCGCTACCGTTGGCGGCATGATCAACACCGACGCCAGCGGCCAGGGCAGTTGCACCTACGGCAAGACCCGCGATCACGTGCTGGAACTGCACAGCGTGCTGCTCGGTGGCGAGCGCCTGCACAGCCTGCCGATCGACGACGCTGCACTGGAGCAGGCTTGTGCTGCGCCCGGTCGGGTGGGTGAGGTCTATCGGACTGCCCGCGAAATTCAGGAAACCCAGGCCGAGCTGATCGAAACCACCTTCCCCAAGCTCAACCGGTGCCTGACCGGCTACGACCTGGCGCACCTGCGCGACGAACAGGGCCGCTTCAACCTCAACAGTGTGCTATGCGGCGCCGAGGGTTCGTTGGGTTATGTGGTCGAAGCCAAGCTCAACGTGCTGCCGATTCCCAAGTATGCCGTGCTGGTCAACGTCCGCTACACCAGCTTCATGGACGCGCTGCGCGATGCCAATGCGCTGATGGCGCACAAGCCGCTGTCGATCGAGACGGTGGACTCCAAGGTGCTGATGCTGGCGATGAAAGACATCGTCTGGCACAGCGTTGCCGAGTACTTCCCGGCCGACCCTGAGCGCCCCACGCTGGGTATCAACCTGGTGGAGTTCTGTGGCGATGAGCCGGCCGAGGTCAATGCTCGGGTTGAAGCCTTCATCGACCATCTGCAGCGCGACACCAGTGTCGAGCGCCTGGGCCATACCCTGGCCGAAGGGGCCGAGGCCGTGACTCGGGTCTACACCATGCGCAAGCGTTCGGTGGGCCTGTTGGGCAACGTCGAGGGCGAGGTGCGCCCGCAACCTTTCGTTGAAGATACCGCAGTGCCGCCGGAGCAACTGGCCGACTACATTGCCGATTTCCGCGCGCTGCTGGACGGCTATGGCCTGGCCTACGGCATGTTTGGCCACGTCGACGCCGGCGTGCTGCACGTACGCCCGGCACTGGACATGAAAGACCCCGCCCAGGCGGCACTGGTCAAGCCGATTTCCGACGCCGTGGCGGCGTTGACCAAACGCTACGGCGGGCTGCTGTGGGGCGAGCATGGCAAAGGGCTGCGTTCGGAATATGTGCCGGAGTACTTCGGTGAGCTGTATCCGGCGTTGCAGCGGCTCAAAGGTGCCTTCGACCCGCGCAACCAGCTCAACCCCGGCAAGATCTGCACCCCGCCAGGCAGCGCCGAAGGGTTGACCAGGGTCGATGGCGTAACCTTGCGTGGCGACCTCGACCGTACCATCGACGAGCGTGTATGGCAGGACTTCGGCAGTGCCGTGCACTGCAACGGCAATGGTGCTTGCTACAACTATGACCCCAATGACGCCATGTGCCCCTCGTGGAAGGCTACCCGTGAGCGCCAGCATTCGCCCAAGGGGCGCGCCTCGTTGATGCGCGAATGGCTGCGCCTGCAGGGTGAGGCGAACATCGATGTGCTGGCTGCGGCGCGCAACAAGGTGTCCTGGCTCAAGGGGCTGCCGGCACGGCTGCGCAACAACCGTGCACGCAATCAGGGCCAGGAAGACTTTTCCCATGAGGTCTACGACGCCATGGCCGGCTGCCTGGCGTGCAAGTCATGTGCAGGCCAGTGCCCGATCAAGGTCAATGTGCCGGACTTCCGCTCGCGTTTCCTCGAGCTGTACCACGGTCGCTACCAGCGCCCGCTGCGTGATTACCTGATCGGTTCGCTGGAATTCAGCATCCCCTACCTGGCCCATGCACCGGGGCTGTACAACGCGGTGATGGGGTCGAAGTGGGTCAGCAGTTTGTTGGCGGACAAGGTCGGCATGGTCGACAGCCCGCTGATCAGCCGCTTCAACTTCCAGTCCACCCTCACGCGCTGCCGGGTTGGCGTGGCCAGTGTGCCGGCGCTGCGTGAACTGACCCCGGCCCAGCGCGAGCGCAGCATCGTGCTGGTGCAGGATGCCTTCACCCGTTACTTCGAGACACCACTGCTGGCCGCCTTCATCGAGCTGGCCCATCGCCTGGGCCACCGCGTGTTCCTGGCGCCTTACAGTGCCAATGGCAAGCCGCTGCACGTGCAGGGCTTTTTGGGGGCTTTTGCCAAGGCGGCAATCCGTAATGCCACCCAGCTCAAGGCCCTGGCCGACTGTGGTGTACCGCTGGTGGGCCTGGACCCTGCCATGACCCTGGTCTACCGCCAGGAGTACCAGAAGGTGCCGGGCCTGGAGGGCTGCCCGAAGGTGTTGCTGCCCCAGGAATGGCTGATGGATGTGCTGCCCGAACAGGCGCACGCCGCGCCCGGCAACTTCCGCCTGATGGCGCACTGCACCGAGAAGACCAACGTGCCGGCCAGTACCCGCCAATGGGAGCAGGTGTTCGCGCGCCTGGGCCTGAAGTTGGTGACCGAGGCCACGGGGTGCTGCGGCATGTCCGGTACCTACGGGCATGAGGCGCGTAACCAGGAGACGTCGCGGACCATCTTCGAACAGTCCTGGGCGACCAAGCTGGACAAGGAGGGCGAGGCCCTGGCAACCGGTTATTCGTGCCGTAGCCAGGTCAAGCGCATGACCGAGCGGCAGATGCGTCATCCGCTGGAAGTGGTGTTGCAGTACGCCCGCTGAAACAAGACCGCTCCTGCAGAGGTACGCGGTTACCCGTAGGAGCGGCCTCGTGTCGCGAAAGGGGTGCGTAGCGCCCCCCCATGCGCTCAAATATGCCTGAAACGCCGCGCCTGACGGTACAGGTACAGGCTCAACACCAGCCCGCAGCACGCCGCCGCTGCCGCAAACAGAAACATCGAAGCAAACCCGAACCCCGACGCCACCGCGCCCACCAGTGGCCCGGTAATGCCCAGCGACAGGTCGATGAACAGCGAGTATGCCCCCACCGCCGCCCCGCGGTTGGCTGCCGAAACCTGATTCACCGCTTCCACGCCCAGCGCCGGGAACACCAGTGAGAAGCCGAAGCCACTGAGCGCCGCTCCGGCCAAGGCGAGTTCTGCGCTGGGTGCCAGCCACAGCATCAGCAGGCCCAGTGTCTCGACCGACAAGCACACGATCGCCACCCTGAACCCGCCAATCCTGTTGATGAGATTGCCGAACAGCAGCCGCGCACAGATGAAGCTGGCACCGAACAGGCTCAGGGTCAGTGCTGCATTCGCCCAGCCACGGCTGGCGTAGTACAGGGTAATGAAGGTGGCGATGGTGCCAAAGCCGATCGAGCCCAAAGCCAGCCCCGAACCATGCGGGAACACTTTGCCCAGCACCCGCAGAAACGGCATACGCACGCCGCTGACAATCGGCGCAGCGCGTTTTGGCCATGCCAGCAGCAGGCCTATCGCGCATAGCAGGATGATGCTCACCCCCATGCTCCACAGCCCCAGGTGCTTTACCATCAGCACGCCCAGTGGGGCACCGATGGCCAGCGCACCATAGCTGGCGATCCCGTTCCAGGAGATGACTTTAGCGGTGTTTTCAGCGCCGACCCGGCCAATCCCCCAGCCTATCGAACCCGAGCCCACCAGGCTTTCTGCACTGCCCAGTACCAGGCGGCCGACCAACAGGCAGGCCAGGCTCAGCCAAGGCAGGTGGGTGAGGAAGGCGCAGGCGAGCATGAAAACACCACTCAGGCCGCAACCGGCGAGGCCATACATGACGGCTTTCTTGCTGCCCAGGTTGTCGATGATGCGGCTGGCTGTGGGGCGGCTGAGCAGGGTGGCGAGGTATTGCACACTGATCACCAAGCCGGCGACGACGGTGCTGAAGCCCAGGTCGTTGTGCACGTAGCCAGGCAGCACGGCGAGGGGGATGCCGATGTTCAGGTAGCCGATGAAGGTGAACAGGACGATGGAGACGACTTGCAGGGTGACCGCAAGGGGGCGCGGTGAGTCGGGCATGGGGGCCTACGTGGCAGAAGTTCTGGACGGTGTGAAAACGTGATGACAGCGGTAGTCCGAAAGTCAGCCGTTTTCACACAGTCGGGGATGCGCGGTTATTCCTGGTCAGCGCTGGATTGATCGTCGCCATCCTCGACGGCAGGCGCCGGTTCGGAGTGAGCGGCAACGGTTTGCTCTTCGGGGTTCAGGCTTGGGAAGGGAAGATTCGGGATTTCGTGCATCTCGTCGTTCCTCGCAAGTGTGAGTCAAAAGGCTGCGCCAGGCGCGTTTGGAGCTTCGCAAAGCTGAGGCAGGATACACAAGTCTGGATGACAGTTTGTAATTTTTCCCGGTCGCTTGTCGGTTTTGCGGGCGGATACCGGACATTTTCCTGACACAACAAGGCCGCTGCGCGCCCCGCGAACAGGGCGCGCAGCGGCCTTTTGCAACGTGTTACTTGCGCCCTTCAGCGGTATCGGCAACCTTGTCGGTCCGCGCGCACATGATGAAGTCGTTGCGGTGCAGGCCCTTGATGGAGTGGCTCCACCAAGTCACGGTGACCTTGCCCCATTCGGTCAGCAGGCCTGGGTGATGGCCTTCGGCTTCAGCGATTTCGCCAACTGCGTTGGTGAATGCCAGGGCATGCTTGAAGTTCTTGAACAGGAACACGCGCTCCAGCTCCATATGGCCGTCACGTACTTCGATGTTCCAGTCCGGTATCTCGCGGATGAGTTCGGCCAGTTCCTCGTCGGTGACTTTCGGCGCATCGGCGCGGCAGGCTTCGCAGTGGGCTTGGTTCAAGGCATTCATGAGGTGTTTTCCGATTCGAGTTGTTGTCGGCAAGGTCGCTCAGGCGGCGACCTTGGGTGGAAACTTCGGCGCATGCAGCCCCAGCTGCATGGCTTGCTGGACCATGCCCATGATGTCTTCGTGGGCCAGGTCGAACAGGCGCTTGAGGTTCGGTAGCACGAAATACAGGGGCTGCAGGATGTCGATACGGTAGGGGGTGCGCATGGCCTCGATCGGGTCGAAGGCCTGGTGCTCCGGCTCACCGGACAGACTGTAGACGGTTTCTTTTGGCGAAGAGAGGATGCCGCCGCCATAGATCTTGCAGCCTTGTGCGGTCTCCATCAGGCCGAACTCAATGGTCATCCAGTACAGGCGCGCCAGGTACACGCGCTGTTCCTTGGTCGCGGCCAGGCCCAGCTTGCCATAGGTGTGGGTGAACTCGGCGAACCAGGGGTTGGTCAGCAGCGGGCAGTGGCCGAAGATCTCGTGGAAGATGTCCGGTTCCTGCAGGTAATCCAGCTCTTGTGGGGTGCGGATGAACGTGGCGACCGGGAAGCGTTTGCTGGCCAGCAGCTCGAAGAAGGTCTGGAAGGGGATCAGTGCCGGCACACGGGCAACCTGCCAACCGGTGGTGGTGCCCAGCACTTTGTTGATCTCGCCCAGTTGCGGAATGCGGTCATGGGGCAGCTTGAGCTGATCGATGCCATCCAGGTACTCCTGGCATGCCCGGCCTTCGATGACTTTCAGCTGGCGGGTGATCAGCGTGTTCCATACCGCATGCTCTTGCTGCGGGTAGTCGATGAAGCCTTGCGCATCGGGCTCGCGCGCCACGTATTGCGTCTGTTTCATGTGGCTCTCCTGGTGAGGGCTTTTATTGTTATGTCCACGACATACCTAAGAAATATCCCTTCATCTGCCCGATTGCACGCGGTGTCAGAACGCCTGAACTGCAGTTTCAAGGTGTTTTTCGTAACGATAATTTTACAAACATGGCAGCATCGCGGAAAATTCGGTGTGTCGAGCTGGCCCTTGCTGTGTTTTTGTCAGCTTTTCTTTACGAATATTATGCGGCCGGTTTAAAAACCTCGCCGCTTCGAGAGCTTTCATGCGTATCAAAGTGCATTGCCAGAACCGCATCGGCATCCTTCGCGACATCCTCAACCTGTTGGTGGAGTACGGTATCAACGTGCTCCGTGGTGAGGTCGGTGGCGACCATGGCAATGCCATCTACCTGCATTGCCCGAACCTGATAAATCTGCAGTTCCAGGCTCTACGCCCGAAATTCGAGTCCATCGCCGGGGTCTTCGGGGTCAAGCGCGTCGGCCTGATGCCCAGTGAGCGACGGCACATGGAGCTCAACGCGCTGCTGGGGGCGCTGGATTTCCCGGTGCTGTCGGTCGACATGGGCGGCAGCATCGTCGCCGCCAACCGCACCGCCGCGCAGTTGCTGGGCGTGAGGGTCGACGAGGTGCCGGGCATCCCATTGGCGCGCTATGTCGAGGACTTCGACCTGCCGGAACTGGTGCGGGCCAACAAATCGCGAATCAATGGCCTGCGGGTCAAGGTCAAAGGTGACATTTTTCTGGCCGACATCGCACCTTTGCAGTCCGAGCATGACGACAGCGAGGCATTGGCTGGCGCGGTGTTGACCCTGCACCGTGCCGACCGCATCGGCGAGCGCATCTATAACGTGCGCAAGCAGGAGCTGCGCGGTTTCGACAGCATCTTCCAAAGCTCGCGTGTGATGGCGGCGGTGGTGCGTGAGGCGCGGCGCATGGCGCCGCTGGATGCGCCGTTGCTGATCGAAGGCGAGACAGGTACCGGCAAGGAGCTGCTGGCGCGTGCCTGCCACCTGGCCAGCCCGCGGGGGCAGGCGCCTTTGATGGCCCTCAATTGTGCCGGCCTGCCAGAGTCCATGGCGGAAACCGAGCTGTTCGGTTATGGCCCCGGTGCGTTCGAGGGCGCGCGCGCCGAAGGCAAACTGGGCCTGCTGGAGTTGACCGCTGGTGGGACACTGTTCCTCGATGGGGTGGGGGAGATGAGCCCTCGCCTGCAGGTGAAGCTGCTGCGCTTTCTGCAGGACGGCTGCTTCCGTCGTGTAGGCAGTGATGAGGAGGTGTACCTGGATGTACGGGTGATCTGCGCAACCCAGGTGGACCTTTCCGAATTGTGCGCTCGGGGCGAATTCCGCCAGGACCTGTACCATCGCCTCAATGTGTTGTCGTTGCACATACCGCCGTTGCGCGAGTGCATGGACGGCCTGGAGGGGTTGGTGCAGCACTTTCTCGATCAGGCCAGCCGGCAGATTGGTTGTGCCCTGCCGCGCCTGGCGCCTGCGGCGATGGACAAACTGGCGCACTACCATTGGCCGGGCAATGTCCGGCAACTGGAAAACGTATTGTTCCAGGCGGTATCGCTGTGCGAAGGCGGAATAGTGAAAGGCGAGCATATCCGCCTGCCGGATTACGGCGTGCGGCAACCCTTGGGTGAATTTACCCTTGAAGGTGATCTTTCGCAGATTGTCGGGCGCTTTGAAAAGGCTGTACTGGAAAGTCTGATCGGAGAATATCCAAGTAGCCGGGCGCTGGGCAAGCGATTGGGTGTTTCACATACAACCATTGCCAACAAGTTGCGGGATTATTCGTTGGGCAAGTCGAATGAATGACGGAGTGGCGGGTGGATTAAACTCAACACTGTTCATCGTGGGATGGGTGACGAATGGGCCCCGCAGGGCCCAAATCATTCATCAGCCGTTGGAGCAGCCGTTACCCATGACGCGGTATTCGAGAATGTGCTTCTGACCCTTGGAATCCTCGTAGGTCATGCGGGCCGGCACGACTTCGCACACGTTTGGCACTTCGCTCATGGAGATGACGCGGGCGATATCCAGGTGCTGCGAATAACTGTACTGTTCAACCGGAATCTGCTCGGCATCCTTTGCTTCATCGGCCATTGCCGCACTGCAAAGACTACCAAGTACCAATACCAGTAACGCTTTCATTTTCTATTTACCTGTCTAAGGTCGTGAGGGGGCGCGCGGCGCTTGTGGCACCGCGAATACAGCCAAGTTTTCAACTATCGGATTAGCGCGCGATTAACGAGTTGCCTTCGTGGGGGCTGTGACTGTTACCAGTTGTTAATCGCCTTTGCCGTTGCTGGCGTAGTGAATCTTATGCTTCGGTAATTAAGGGAAACAGTGGGCGTTTTGATAAAGTTTTTTCGCCTTTTGACAGAAACTGTAACAATCCCCCGGGAAAATCTTTTGCTTTCCCCTCTAGCCGGGTTGCCAGCTGCGGCCTAGAGCCTTTCCGGCCGTCCACAAGGTGCGCAACCTGTCGCGTTACTACCATCGTCGTATGGCTTTTGCCGCTCTGGTACAGTTACAAACGGTTCCATACAAAAACAACTATTACACCGAGGTAACACAGATGAGTGCGGCTCCACTGTATCCCGTTCGTCCCGAGGTTGCGGCCACTACCCTGACCGACGAGGCCACCTACAAGGCCATGTACCAGCAATCGGTGATCAACCCGGACGGCTTCTGGCGTGAGCAGGCCCAGCGCATTGACTGGATCAAGCCTTTCACCAAGGTCAAGCAGACTTCCTTCGACGATCACCATGTCGATATCAAGTGGTTTGCCGACGGCACTCTCAACGTCTCCTCCAACTGCCTGGACCGCCACCTCGAAGAGCGCGGCGACCAACTGGCAATCATCTGGGAAGGTGACGACCCTTCCGAACACCGCAACATTACCTATCGCGAACTGCACGAGCAGGTCTGCAAATTCGCCAACGCCCTGCGCGGGCAGGACGTGCACCGTGGGGATGTAGTGACCATCTACATGCCGATGATCCCTGAGGCCGTGGTTGCCATGCTGGCCTGTGCCCGCATCGGTGCGATTCACTCGGTGGTGTTTGGCGGCTTCTCGCCCGAAGCGCTGGCCGGGCGCATCATCGATTGCAAGTCCAAGGTGGTGATTACCGCCGACGAAGGTTTGCGCGGTGGCCGCCGTACTCCGCTCAAGGCCAACGTGGACCTGGCGCTGACCAACCCTGAAACCAGCAGCGTGCAAAAAATCATCGTGTGCAAGCGCACCGGTGGTGACATCGCCTGGCACCAGCACCGAGACATCTGGTACGAAGACCTGATGAAGGTGGCCTCCAGCCATTGCGCGCCAAAGGAAATGGGTGCCGAGGAGGCGCTGTTCATTCTTTATACCTCCGGCTCCACCGGCAAGCCCAAGGGCGTGCTGCACACCACCGGTGGTTACCTGGTGTACGCCGCGCTGACCCACGAACGCGTATTCGACTACCGCCCCGGCGAGGTCTACTGGTGCACCGCTGACGTCGGTTGGGTCACCGGCCACAGCTACATCGTCTACGGGCCGCTGGCCAACGGTGCGACCACGCTACTGTTCGAGGGCGTACCTAACTACCCGGACATTACCCGGGTGTCGAAGATCGTCGACAAGCACAAGGTCAACATCCTCTACACCGCACCTACAGCGATTCGCGCCATGATGGCCGAAGGGCAGGCGGCCGTTGAGGGTGCCGACGGCTCGAGCCTGCGCCTGCTGGGTTCGGTCGGTGAGCCGATCAACCCTGAGGCCTGGAACTGGTACTACAAGACCGTCGGCAAGGAGCGTTGCCCGATCGTCGACACCTGGTGGCAGACCGAGACCGGCGGCATCCTGATCAGCCCGCTGCCGGGCGCCACGGGCCTCAAGCCGGGTTCTGCGACCCGTCCGTTCTTTGGTGTGGTGCCGGCGCTGGTGGACAACCTGGGCAACCTGATCGATGGTGCCGCCGAGGGCAACCTGGTGATCCTCGATTCCTGGCCGGGCCAGTCTCGCTCGCTGTATGGCGATCATGACCGCTTCGTCGATACCTACTTCAAGACGTTCCGCGGCATGTACTTCACCGGTGACGGCGCGCGCCGTGACGAGGATGGCTACTACTGGATCACGGGCCGGGTGGATGACGTGCTCAACGTTTCCGGCCACCGTATGGGTACCGCAGAGATCGAAAGCGCCATGGTCGCCCATGCCAAAGTGGCCGAGGCTGCGGTGGTGGGGGTGCCGCACGATATCAAAGGGCAGGGCATCTATGTGTACGTGACCCTCAATGCCGGCGTGGAGCCCAGCGAGCAGTTGCGCATGGAACTGAAGAACTGGGTGCGCAAGGAGATCGGCCCGATTGCCTCGCCGGATGTTATCCAGTGGGCACCTGGGCTGCCGAAGACGCGCTCGGGCAAGATCATGCGACGTATCCTTCGCAAGATCGCCACGGCGGAATACGGCTCGCTAGGTGATATCTCCACCCTGGCCGACCCGGGCGTGGTGCAGCATTTGATTGATACCCACAAGGCAATGAACCTGGCGTCGGCCTGATGAAATGAGCGGGACTGCGGGGCAGTCCTGCTTCAAACGAAAACCCCGCACGGGCAACCGGCGGGGTTTTTGCTTTACTGTTACCCGACATTCATCGGTAACTCTTCTGTCACCGATTACGCACAGCTGCGGGGCGAGCGGGAACACTCATGACCCGTTTCGGTGCGTTTATGGCGCCATTTTTTGCCGTGCAGCAAGCTACACTTGCCGTCGTACAAGGCTTTGCCAATAATAGGCCCAGTAATTGCTAGTTCTAAAGGTTATTTTCCTTGCGCTCTTGCATATCTTGCAAAGGCTGTCAACCTCGCCCGCTGCCGTTTCAAGCGCTTCTGTAAGTAGTTGTCGCTTTGAAGAAATATCGACTACCGGGCTGTCGTTAAAATGCCACTCACTCGC
Source organism: Pseudomonas sp. SG-MS2 (assembly GCF_009933855.1). Lineage (NCBI taxonomy): Bacteria > Pseudomonadati > Pseudomonadota > Gammaproteobacteria > Pseudomonadales > Pseudomonadaceae > Pseudomonas > Pseudomonas sp. SG-MS2. The sequence goes on from NZ_MOMO01000062.1 coordinate 38,702, forward strand.
TCGTGGTCTGCGACCTTGGTCGAACCCTGCGCGGCTCGCGTTGTACCCATTCGCATATCGGGCAGTTGTTACTCCTGCCTTGTAATGCCCCGTACCGATGGAGTTACCTGATGAAGAAGCTCGCACTGCTTGGCGCCCTGGCGCTTTCCGTGTTTTCCCTGGTGTCGCAGGCTGATGAAAAACCGTTGAAAATCGGTATCGAAGCGGCCTACCCACCCTTCGCCTTCAAGCAGCCCGACGGCAGCATCGCCGGTTTCGACTACGACATCGGCAACGCCCTGTGTGAAGAGATGAAAGCCAAGTGCACCTGGGTCGAGCAGGAGTTCGACGGCCTGATCCCGGCGCTGAAGGTGCGCAAGATCGACGCCATCCTGTCGTCCATGTCGATTACCGATGACCGCAAGAAATCGGTCGATTTCACCAAGCGCTACTACCTGACCCCAGCGCGCCTGGTGATGAAGGACGGCGCTACCGTCAGCGACAGCCTGGATGAACTCAAAGGCAAGAAGATCGGCGTGCAGCGCGGCTCGATCCACGACCGCTTCGCCAAGGAAGTGCTGGGCGCCAAAGGTGCCACCGTGGTTCCGTACGGCACCCAGAACGAAATCTACCTCGACGTGGCCGCTGGCCGCCTCGACGGCACCGTGGCTGATGCCACCCTGCTGGAAGACGGTTTCCTGAAAACCGACGCCGGCAAGGGCTTTGCCTTCGTTGGCCCTTCGTTCACCGACGCGAAATACTTCGGTGACGGCATCGGCATCGCCGTGCGCAAAGGTGACGATGCCAACCGCGAGCGTATCAACAAGGCCATCGACGCGATCCGTGCAAACGGCAAGTACAAGCAGATCCAGGACAAGTACTTCAACTTTGACATCTACGGTCCAGACTCGAAGTAAGACGTCGAGTTTCACCTGTGCAATGGTGCAAACAGCAGAGGCTCTGAGGTTTGCACCATTTTTCATTCTTTAGGTCGAGGACCTCATCATGTTGAAAGGCTACGGGGCAGTCATCCTCGACGGGGCGTGGCTGACGCTGCAGCTCGCCCTGTCGTCGATGGCCCTGGCCATTGTGCTCGGCCTGATTGGCGTGGCGCTGCGCTTGTCGCCGGTGCGCTGGCTGGCCTGGTTGGGCGATATGTATTCCACGGTGATCCGGGGTATTCCGGACCTGGTGCTGATCCTGCTGATCTTCTACGGCGGGCAGGACATCATCAACCGTTTGGGGCCGCTGGTGGGCTATGACGACTACATCGACCTGAACCCGCTGGTCGCAGGCATCGGTACCCTGGGCTTCATCTTTGGCGCCTACCTGTCAGAAACCTTCCGAGGTGCGTTCCTGGGTATTCCCAAGGGCCAAGCCGAAGCCGGCGCGGCCTATGGCATGAGCAACCGGCAGGTATTCTTCCGCATTCAGGTGCCGCAGATGATCCGCCTGGCGATCCCGGGCTTCACCAACAACTGGTTGGTACTGACCAAGGCGACGGCACTGATTTCGGTGGTCGGCCTGCAGGACATGATGTTCAAGGCCAAGCAGGCGGCAGACGCCACCCGCGAACCCTTCACCTTCTTCCTGGCGGTGGCGGCGTTGTACCTGGTGCTGACCAGTGTCTCGCTGCTGGCACTGAAGTATCTCGAGAAGCGCTACTCGGTGGGCGTCAAGGTGGCTGAGCTATGATTTTCGATTACAACGTCATCTGGGAGGCCATGCCGCTGTACCTTGGCGGCCTGCTGACCACCCTCAAGCTGCTGGCGATATCGCTGGTCTTCGGCCTGCTGGCGGCTGTACCGCTGGGCTTGATGCGGGTGTCCAAGCAGCCGGTGGTCAACCTCACGGCCTGGCTCTACACCTATGTGATCCGCGGCACGCCGATGCTGGTGCAGCTGTTCCTGATCTACTACGGCCTGGCTCAGTTCGAGGCGGTGCGCGAAAGTATCTTCTGGCCATTGCTATCGAGCGCCACGTTTTGTGCGTGCCTGGCATTTGCCGTCAACACCAGTGCCTACACCGCCGAAATCATCGCCGGCAGCCTCAAGGCTACCCCGCACGGCGAGATCGAGGCGGCCAAGGCCATGGGTATGTCCCGCATGAAGATGTACCGTCGCATCCTGCTGCCGTCGGCCCTGCGCCGGGCGTTGCCGCAGTACAGCAACGAAGTGATCATGATGCTGCAGACCACCAGCCTGGCGTCGATCGTGACCCTGATCGACATCACCGGTGCCGCACGTACGGTCAATGCCCAGTACTACCTGCCTTTCGAGGCCTACATCACGGCGGGCGTGTTCTATCTGTGCCTGACCTTCATCCTGGTGCGCCTGTTCAAGATGGCCGAACGCCGCTGGCTCGGCTACCTGGCGCCGCGCAAGCACTGAACGCTCTGTGAGAACCGACAGCATGTACAAACTAGAAGTCCAAGACCTGCACAAGCGCTACGGCAGCCATGAAGTGCTCAAGGGTGTGTCCCTGGCGGCCAAGGCAGGCGATGTGATCAGCATTATCGGCTCCAGCGGTTCGGGCAAGTCGACCTTCCTGCGCTGCATCAACCTGCTCGAGCAGCCGCACGCCGGCAAGATACTGCTCAACAACGAAGAGCTGAAGCTGGTCGCCGGCAAGGACGGCGCGCTCAAGGCTGCCGACCCGCGCCAGTTGCAGCGCATGCGCTCGCGGCTGTCGATGGTGTTCCAGCACTTCAACCTGTGGTCGCACATGACCGCGCTGGAAAACGTCATCGAGGCGCCGGTGCACGTGCTTGGCGTGAACAGGAAAGAAGCCCTGGAAAAAGCCGAGCACTACCTGGCCAAGGTGGGCGTCGCCCATCGCAAGGATGCTTTCCCGGGGCATATGTCCGGCGGTGAGCAGCAGCGTGTGGCGATTGCCCGAGCGTTGGCGATGGAGCCTGAAGTGATGCTGTTCGACGAGCCGACTTCGGCGCTCGACCCCGAACTGGTCGGCGATGTGCTAAAGGTCATGCAGGCCCTGGCCCAGGAAGGCCGGACCATGGTGGTGGTGACCCACGAGATGGGCTTTGCTCGCGAGGTGTCCAACCAGTTGGTGTTCCTGCACAAAGGCCTGGTCGAAGAGACCGGCTGCCCGCGCGAAGTGCTGGCTAACCCGCAATCGGAGCGGCTCAAGCAGTTTCTCTCTGGCAGCCTGAAGTAAAGGCTGCACCTTCGCACCAGAATAGGGCATGCTGCGCAGCAGTGCGCAGTCTGCCCTGGCGCCACAGACTCGAACGACTTCAGGTTTCGGACCTTACCCTATGACCACCCAGCGAATCGGTTTTCTCATCTGGCCAAGCACCAAGCCCTTGACGTTGGCGCTGGCGGAGGAAGTATTGCTGGTGGCCCAGCGGGTACATCCTGACGTGGTCTACGAGCTGGCCTTTCTGCAGGCCGAGCCTGCGCAGGAAGGTGCCTGGCGCCTGCCGGGCGAGCCCTGGAACGGGCGCCTGGAGGGTTGTCACAAACTGTTCCTGCTCGCTGACGAGTTGCCCCAGGCGCTGGGGCCGGCGCTGTCCTCGGCACTCAAGCAATTGGCCCGTAGCGGCTGCATCATTGGCGGGCTGTCTGCGGGGGTGTATCCGTTGGCCATGCTCGGCCTGCTCGATGGTTACCGCGCAGCGGTGCATTGGCGCTGGCAAGACGATTTTGCCGAGCGCTTCCCCAAGGTCATCGCCACCAGCCATCTGTTCGATTGGGATCGTGATCGCCTGACCGCTTGCGGCGGTATGGCGGTGACCGACTTGCTGCTGGCATTGCTGGCGCGTGATCACGGGGCTGAGCTGGCTGGTGCGGTTTCCGAGGAGCTGGTGGTCGAGCGCATCCGTGAGGGTGGGGAGCGCCAGCGCATTCCGCTGCAGAACCGCCTCGGCTCCAGCCATCCGAAGCTGACCCAGGCGGTGCTGTTGATGGAAGCCAACATCGAAGAGCCGCTGACCACCGACGAAATCGCTCAGCATGTATGCGTATCGCGCAGGCAACTGGAGCGCATCTTCAAGCAGTACCTCAATCGGGTGCCCAGCCAGTATTACCTGGAGTTGCGGCTGAACAAGGCGCGGCAGATGCTGATGCAGACCAGCAAATCGATCATCCAGATCGGCCTTTCCTGTGGTTTCTCCTCCGGCCCGCATTTCTCCAGCGCCTACCGCAATTTCTTTGGCGCCACGCCACGGGAAGACCGCAACCAGCGGCGTAACAGCAGCCCCTTCGAATTGAGTTCGGCGCCTGCCGAAAAGGGCTGAAAGCTTCCCTGCGCAATGCGCTTCCATCGCCGGCAGGCCGGCTCTCATACTGATCGGGTTGCCGCCGGTACAGCCGGCATGTCTTCTTATGTGAACACCCGTTCACCCAGTCTCGCTCTGCCGTTACACTGCGCGATTGCGACAGTGTTTGTCGCATTGCCGAAAGCCTGGGTAAAACTGGGTTTTGCGCTGTAACAAGTTGTCGCTTGGCCGCAAGGACAGGCGCAGATCAGTCCTTACAATCCCCCCATCGCTCGCCACTTCCAGGCCAGCGTTCCTCTTCAGGAGACTCAGATGTCCGTTGAGCAAGCCCCGGTGCAACGTGCCGATTTCGACCAGGTCATGGTCCCCAACTATTCTCCGGCGGCCTTCATTCCTGTGCGAGGCGAGGGTTCCCGCGTATGGGACCAGTCGGGTCGCGAGCTCATCGACTTTGCCGGTGGCATTGCGGTAAACGCCCTGGGCCACTGCCACCCGGCACTGGTCAAGGCCCTGACCGACCAGGCCAATACCCTCTGGCACGTTTCCAACGTCTTCACCAACGAACCGGCACTGCGCCTGGCACATAAACTGGTCGATGCCACCTTTGCCGACCGTGCTTTTTTCTGCAACTCCGGCGCTGAGTCCAACGAGGCCGCCTTCAAGCTGGCCCGTCGTGTGGCCCATGACCGCTTCGGTCCCGACAAGCACGAAATCATCTCCGCCGTGAACAGCTTCCACGGTCGCACCCTGTTCACCGTCAGTGTCGGCGGCCAGCCGAAGTACTCGGACGGTTTCGGCCCGAAGATCACCGGCATCAGCCATGTGCCCTACAACGACCTGGAAGCGCTGAAGGCACAGATTTCCGACAAGACCTGCGCCGTGGTGATCGAGCCGATCCAGGGCGAGAGCGGTGTGGTCCCGGCCGACAAGGCGTACCTGGAGGGCGCCCGCAAGCTGTGTGACGAACACAACGCCCTGCTGATCTTCGATGAAGTGCAGACCGGTGTGGGCCGTACCGGCTCGCTGTACGCCTATCAGCACTACGGCGTGACGCCGGACATCCTGACCAGCGCCAAGAGCCTGGGTGGTGGTTTCCCGATCGGCGCCATGCTCACCACCAGTGAGCTTGCCAAGCATCTGGCGGTCGGCACCCACGGCACTACCTATGGCGGTAACCCGTTGGGTTGTGCCGTTGCCTGCGCGGTGCTGGATGTGATCAACACCCCAGAAACCCTGGCCGGTATCAAAGCCAAGCACGAGCGCTTCAAGGTGCGTCTGGAGAAGATCGGCCAGCAGGCCGGCCTGTTCTCTCAGGTGCGTGGTGTCGGCCTGTTGATCGGCTGCGTGCTGACCGAAGCCTGGCAGGGCAAGGCCAAGGACATCCTCAATGCCGCCGAGAAGGAAGGCGTGATGGTACTGCAGGCCGGCCCGGACGTGGTGCGCTTCGCGCCGAGCCTGGTGATCGAAGATGCCGATATCGATGAAGGCCTGGACCGCTTCGAGCGGGCTGTGGCCAAACTGACCCAGGCCTGATTCGCCGGCGGTCCTTTCGCCGGCCCCGAGCGGGCCGGTGATAGCAGAATTCCAGTGCGGGCGCGTGCTTGCAGACTCAACACGCGCCCGCCGTTTTTCCGTGCCGCGAAAGCGGCCAGTTTTTCCAAAGGAGTGACACCATGCTGGTGATGCGCCCCGCGCAAATGGCTGATCTGAACGAAGTGCAGCGCATGGCTGCCGACAGCCCCGTTGGTGTCACTTCGCTGCCGGACGACGCTGCCCGTCTGGGCGACAAGATCGCCGCCTCGGAAACGTCGTTCGCTGCCGAAGTCAGTTTCAATGGCGAAGAAAGCTACTTCTTCGTGCTCGAGGACAGTGTCACCGGCAAGCTGGCCGGTTGCTCGGCAATCGTCGCCTCGGCGGGCTACTCCGAGCCGTTCTACAGCTTTCGCAACGAAACCTTCGTGCATGCCTCCCGCGAACTGAAGATCCACAACAAGATCCACGTCTTGTCGCTGTGCCATGACCTCACTGGCAACAGCCTGCTGACCAGCTTCTATGTCCTGCCTGAACTGGTGAACAGTGGCTGGGCCGAGCTGAATTCGCGTGGCCGCTTGCTGTTCATGGCCTCGCACCCGGAGCGCTTTGCCGACTCGGTGGTCACCGAAATCGTCGGTTACAGCGACGAGCAAGGCGAGTCGCCGTTCTGGGATGCCATCGGGCGCAACTTCTTCGACCTCAACTATGCCCACGCCGAGCGTCTGTGCGGCCTGAAAAGCCGTACCTTCCTCGCCGAACTGATGCCGCACTACCCGATCTATGTGCCCCTGCTGCCGGACGCTGCCCAGGAAGCCATGGGCCAGGTGCATCCGCGCGCGCAGATCACTTTCGACATCCTCATGCGTGAGGGCTTCGAGACCGAGCACTATATCGACATCTTCGATGGCGGCCCGACCTTGCATGCGCGTGCCTCGGGCATCCGCTCGATCGCCCAGAGCAGGGTGGTGCCGGTCAAGCTCGAGGAAGGGCCGGTCAAGGGCGGGCGCCCGTACCTGGTGTGCAACGGCCAACTGCAGGATTACCGCGCGGTGCTGGTCGAACTGGACTGGGTGCCGGGCAAGCCGGTCAGCCTCAGTGCAGAGGCTGCCGAGGCGCTGGGTGTGGGCGAGGGCGCCAGCGTGCGCCTGGTCGCGGTCTGAGGTCTGGGAACAGAGAGTTTTGCGGTAGCTACAGTTGCCGCACAAGGAGATAGCATGATCGTTCGTCCTGTACGCAGCAGCGATTTACCTGCGCTGATCGAATTGGCACGCAGCACCGGTACCACCGGGCTGACCACCTTGCCGGCCAACGAGGAGCGCCTCGGGCATCGTGTCGGCTGGGCCGAGAAGAGCTTCCGTGGTGAAGCCGAGCGCGGTGACACCGACTACCTGTTCGTGCTGGAGAACGACGAAGGTCTGGTGGTCGGCATCAGTGCCATCGCCGGGGCCGTCGGCCTGCGCGAGCCCTGGTACAACTACCGGGTGGGCCTGACCGTCAGCGCCTCGCAGGAGCTGAACATCTATCGCGAAATCCCCACCCTGTTCCTGGCCAACGACCTGACCGGCAACTCCGAACTGTGCTCGTTGTTCCTGCGTAGCGACCACCGCTCCGGGCTCAATGGCCGCTTGCTGTCGCGGGCGCGCATGCTGTTCATCGCCGAGTTCCCGGAGCTGTTCGGCAACAAGATCATCGCCGAAATGCGTGGCATGTCTGACGAGCAGGGCCGTTCGCCCTTCTGGGAGAGCCTTGGGCGGCACTTTTTCAAGATGGAGTTCAGCCAGGCCGACTACCTCACTGGTGTGGGCAACAAGTCGTTCATTGCCGAGCTGATGCCCAAGTTCCCGTTGTACACCTGCTTCCTGTCGGAGGCTGCGCGCAGCGTCATCGGCCGTGTGCACACCGATACCGAGCCTGCCCTGGCCATGCTCAAGCAGGAAGGCTTCAGCTACCAGGGGTATGTCGACATCTTCGACGCAGGCCCGGCCATCGAGTGCGAAACCTCGAAGATCCGTGCCGTACGCGAGAGCCAGACCCTGGTGCTGGCCGTCGGTACGCCTGGCGATGACGCAACCCCTTACATCATCCATAACCGCAAGCGCGATGACTGCCGTATCACTGCCGCGCCCGCACGTCTGGCTGCGGGCACCCTGGTGGTCGACCCGCAAACCGCCAAGCGCCTGCGCATGGGCGCTGGCGACAACGTTCGCGCCGTGCCGCTGTCGGCAAGCCGGGAGGCCCAGTAAATGACCACGCATTACATCGCCGGCAGCTGGCAGGCCGGCCAGGGTGAAGCCCTGCAGTCGCTCAACCCGGTCACGCAAGCCGTTGTCTGGCAAGGGCAGGGCGCCGATGCCGGCCAGGTCGACGCTGCCGTGCAGGCCGCGCGTCAGGCTTTTCCGGCCTGGGCGCAACTGAGCCTGGAGGCGCGCATCGACGTGCTGGAAAAGTTCGCCGAACAGCTCAAGCAGCATTCCGAGGCACTGGCCTACTGTATTGGCGAGGAAACCGGCAAGCCGCTGTGGGAGTCGGCTACCGAAGTCACCAGCATGGTCAACAAAGTCGCGATCTCGATACAGAGCTACCGCGAGCGCACGGGTGAGAAAAGCGGCCCGCTGGCCGATGCTACCGCCGTACTGCGGCACAAGCCCCACGGAGTGGTGGCGGTGTTCGGCCCCTACAATTTCCCCGGCCACTTGCCCAATGGCCACATTGTCCCGGCGCTGCTGGCCGGTAACTGTGTGGTGTTCAAGCCCAGCGAGCTGACCCCCAAGGTCGCCGAACTGACAGTCAATTGCTGGATCGCCGCGGGCCTGCCTGCCGGCGTGCTCAACCTGGTGCAGGGCGCACGTGAAACGGGCGTGGCGCTGGCTGCCAACCCAGGTATCGATGGCTTGTTCTTCACTGGCTCCAGCCGTACCGGCAACCTGCTTCACCAGCAGTTCGCCGGCCGTCCGGACAAGATCCTCGCCCTGGAAATGGGCGGCAACAACCCGTTGGTGGTGGATGAGGTCAAGGACTTCGACGCGGCGGTATACACGATCATCCAGTCGGCGTTCATCTCCGCTGGGCAGCGCTGCACCTGTGCTCGCCGCCTGCTGGTGCCGCAGGGCGCCTGGGGCGATGCGCTGGTCACGCGGTTGGTCGAGGTGTGCAAAGGCATCACGGTCGGCGCTTTTGATCAGCAGCCGGCACCCTTCATGGGTTCGGTGATTTCGCTGCAGGCTGCGCGGGCGCTGGTCGCGGCGCAGGCTGAGCTGCTCGCCAAGGGCGCTACCCAGTTGCTAGAGATGACCCAGCCCCAGGCCGATGCCGCACTGCTGACCCCGGGCATCATCGATGTCACCGCCGTGGCCGACCGGCCCGACGAAGAGTTTTTCGGCCCGCTGCTGCAGGTGATTCGTTACACCGACTTCGATGCCGCCATCGACGAGGCCAACAACACCCAGTACGGCCTGGCCGCCGGGCTGTTGTCAGACTCCCGTGCCCGCTACCAGTACTTCTGGCTGCGCAGCCGCGCCGGCATCGTCAACTGGAACAAGCAACTGACCGGTGCCGCCAGCAGCGCGCCGTTCGGGGGGGTAGGCGCCAGTGGCAACCATCGCGCCAGCGCCTATTACGCCGCCGATTACTGCGCTTACCCCGTGGCTTCGCTGGAGACTGCCAGCCTTGCCCTGCCGGCGACCCTGACGCCGGGCGTCACCCTATAACAACAGGTCACGGAGCCTAGCCGATGAAATCCTATGAAGTGAATTTTGATGGCCTGGTGGGGCCTACCCACAATTACGGCGGCCTGTCCTACGGTAACGTGGCCTCGCAGAGCAACAGCCAGCAGGCCTCGAACCCGCGTGAAGCGGCGCGCCAAGGCCTGGCAAAGATGAAAGCGCTGGCCGACATGGGCTTCAAGCAGGGTGTGCTGGCGCCGCAGGAGCGCCCCGACGTAGCGGCGTTACGTCGCCTGGGCTTCAGCGGCAGCGATGCCGAAGTCATCCAGCGCGCGGCCAAAGAGGCCATGCCGCTGCTGGTCGCCAGTTGTTCGGCATCGAGCATGTGGGTGGCCAACGCGGCCACCGTCAGCCCCAGCGCCGACACCGCTGATGGCCGCGTGCATTTCACCGCGGCCAACCTCAACTGCAAGTACCACCGCAGCATCGAGCATCCGACCACCAGCCGTGTGCTGGCCGCCATGTTCAGCAATGAGCAGCACTTTGCCCATCACCCGGCGCTGCCTGCCGTGGCGCAGTTCGGCGACGAGGGCGCGGCCAACCATACGCGCTTCTGCCGCAGCTACGGCGAGCCGGGCGTTGAGTTTTTCGTCTACGGTCGCAGCGCGTTCGACGGCCGCTATCCCGCGCCGCAGAAGTATCCGGCGCGCCAGACCCTGGAAGCTTCACAGGCCGTAGCACGGCTTCACGGTCTGAGCGATGACGGTGTGGTCTACGCTCAACAGAATCCGTCAGTGATCGATCAGGGTGTATTCCACAACGATGTGATTTCGGTGGGCAATGGCGAGGTGCTGTTCTACCACGAAGATGCTTTCCTTGAGACTGACGCGGTGCTTGGCCAGCTGCAGGCTAAACTGGCCAGCAAGGGTGGCAACTTCCAGGCCATCCGTGTGCCACGGGCAGCGGTGGCGGTAGAGGATGCGGTGCGTTCCTACCTGTTCAACAGCCAGCTGCTCAGCCGCGACGACGGCTCGATGCTGCTGGTGGTGCCAGAGGAGTGCCGCAACAATGAGCGCGTCTGGGCGTACCTGCAGCAACTGACCAGCCAGGGTGGCGCGGTGAAGGAGGTCAAGGTGTTCGACCTCAAGCAAAGCATGCAGAACGGCGGCGGCCCGGCATGCCTGCGCTTGCGCGTGGCTTTGAAGGAATCGGAACTGGCGGCGGTCAATCCAGGCGTTATCATGACCGCCCCGCTGTACGACACACTGTTGCAGTGGGTCGACAAGCACTACCGCGACCGCCTGGGCGAAGCGGACCTTGCCGACCCGCAGTTGCTGGTCGAATGCCGTACGGCGCTGGATGAGTTGACCCAGATTCTGAAGTTGGGCTCGGTCTATCCGTTCCAACGCCAACCTTGAAGAGAGATTTTGTAATGACCGACGCCCTGCGCCTGATCCTTGAAGATGTAGACGGCACCCAGCTGGAAACCTCCTGCACCCGCTTTGCCGTTGTCTGGCAGGGCAAGGAAGTGTGGATTCAGCAAGACGGCCGTGGCCAATTGCTGATCGGTGTCGACGTCGATGAGAACGACACCGAGTACGCCAACCTGCTGCTGCGCCCGATGGCTACCAACCTGGTCAGCCTGCAGCTGGAGATGGAACCGGCAGAAGTCGGTGAAGACGATGACCACGTCCATGGCCCCGGCTGCGGCCACGACCACTAAGGAAGCGCCTATGCTCGCCCTTGGCAAATTGCTTGAGCTGACCCTGACCGATCATGAGCCGGCCGAGAAGACCCAAGTCACACCCAAGGGCGTGCGTTTACGCTGGCTGGGGGAGGGCGCCCTTGAGGTGCGTCCGCCCGAGGGCGACGATTGCGGGTTGGACCTGCTGCTGTCGGCCGGTATCCATGGCAATGAAACGGCGCCGATCGAATTGCTCGAACGGCTGCTGCATGGCGTGGCCAATGGCAAGATCAAGCCGCGTTCGCGTGTGATGTTCCTGTTCGGCAACCCTGCGGCCATCCGCAAGGGCGAGCGCTTCATCGAGCAGGACATCAACCGCCTGTTCAATGGTCGTCACGAGCTTTCCAGTGGTTTCGAGGCATTGCGTGCCGCGGAACTTGAGCAGTTCGCCCGGGTGTTCTTCAGCAAGCCCGAGCGTACCCGCCTGCATTACGACCTGCATACCGCCATTCGTGGCTCCAAGATCGAGCAGTTTGCCCTTTACCCCTACAAAGAGGGGCGCAAGCATTCTCGTCGCGAGCTGGCTCGCCTGGCTGCTGCCGGCATGGAGGCGGTGCTGCTGCAGAGCAAGTCATCGATCACCTTCAGTGCTTTCACCTATGAGCAGCTCGATGCAGAGGCATTCACCCTGGAGCTTGGCAAGGCACGGCCGTTCGGGCAGAACGAGCAGGTCAACCTCGACAAGCTGGAGGAGCGCCTGATCCAGATCATCGAAGGCAATGAGCCTGAGGCTGAAGATTCGCTTGATGGTCTTAAACTGTTCAGTGTTGCACGCGAGATCATCAAGCACAGTGAGGGCTTCCGCCTGCACCTGCCGGTGGATATCGAGAACTTCTCCGAGCTGAGCAAAGGTTATCTGCTGGCCGAGGACCTGGCCGAAATGCGCTGGGTGGTGGAGGAGGAGGGGGCGCGGATCATCTTTCCCAATCCCAAGGTCAAGAACGGGCTGCGCGCCGGCATTCTCATCGTCCCGGACTCGGGGCAGCGCCTGGGCTGAGATTGCGCATTGCCTTGCAGGAGCGGCCTATTGTCGCGCAAGGGCGCTTCTACAACGGCCAGTCGTCGCTGAATGCTGCCCATGAAAACCATTTAATTCACCGCCTGTTCCATTTTCCCTTCCCTTGAGCGGTAATTGGCTTGCCAGCGGCAAAAGCCTGCATTTAGCATCCGGTCATGTCATTTTCGTTTGCATGAGCCTTAAAAGCCGTCCAATCGACGCTTTGCATCGCATAAACACACTGCACCGAGATTGCAGGACCGATATAATGCGGCCCTTTGCCGTCGTTTCGTCGACGCGTTTGCCCACCAGGGCCGCCGTTTCCGTGGAAGAACCTATGAAAAGCGCAGAAATCCGTGAAGCCTTCCTTCGCTTCTTCGAAGAGCAGGGCCATACCCGAGTCGCCTCCAGTTCGCTGATCCCGAACAACGACCCGACCCTGCTGTTCACCAACGCAGGCATGAACCAGTTCAAGGACTGCTTCCTCGGTGCCGAGAAGCGCGCCTACACCCGTGCGGTCAGCAGCCAGAAGTGCGTGCGCGCCGGCGGCAAGCATAACGACCTGGAAAACGTCGGTTACACCGCGCGTCACCATACCTTCTTCGAGATGCTGGGCAACTTCAGCTTCGGCGACTATTTCAAGCGCGATGCGATCACTTTCGCCTGGACCTTCCTGACTTCCGACAAGTGGCTGAACCTGCCCAAGGAAAAGCTCTGGGTCACCGTCTACGCCAGCGACGACGAAGCCTACGACATCTGGACCAAGGAAGTCGGCGTGCCGGCCGAGCGCATGGTGCGTATCGGTGACAACAAAGGCGCCCCTTACGCCTCCGACAACTTCTGGACCATGGGCGATACCGGCCCGTGCGGGCCTTGCACCGAGATCTTCTACGACCACGGTGCCGATATCTGGGGCGGCCCACCCGGTTCCCCTGAAGAAGACGGCGACCGCTACATCGAGATCTGGAACAACGTCTTCATGCAGTTCAACCGCACTGCCGATGGCGTGCTGCACCCGCTGCCAGCGCCGTCGGTGGATACCGGCATGGGCCTGGAGCGCATCAGTGCGGTCATGCAGCACGTGCACTCGAACTACGAGATCGACCTGTTCCAGAACCTGCTGAGCGCTGCGGCCAAGGCCATCGGCTGCAGCAACGACGGTCAGGCTTCGCTGAAAGTCGTGGCAGACCACATCCGCTCTTGCGGCTTCCTGATCGCAGACGGCGTGCTGCCGTCCAACGAAGGCCGTGGCTACGTGCTGCGCCGCATCATTCGTCGTGCCTGCCGTCACGGTAACAAGCTGGGCGCCAAGGGCAGCTTCTTCTACCAGATCGTCGCCGCCCTGGCTGCCGAGATGGGCGAGGCGTTCCCGGAGCTCAAGAGCCAGCAAGCGCACATCGAGCGCGTGCTCAAGGCCGAAGAAGAACAGTTCGCCAAGACCCTCGAGCAGGGCCTGCGCATCCTCGAGCAGGACCTGGCCCAGCTCAAGGGCGACGTAGTGCCGGGTGACGTGGTGTTCAAGCTGTACGACACCTACGGCTTCCCGATGGACCTGACCGCCGACATCGCCCGAGAGCGCGAGCTGACCATCGATGAAGCGGGCTTCGAGCGTGAAATGGATGCCCAGCGTGAGCGCGCCCGTTCCGCCAGCGCCTTCGGCATGGATTACAACAGTCTGGTCAAGGTCGACACCGCTACCGATTTCGTCGGCTACAACGCCACCGAAGGTCAGGGCAAGGTCATTGCGCTGTACAAGGACGGCCAGTCGGTCGACCAGTTGGGCGAGGGCGAGCAGGGCGTCGTGGTGCTGGACCGCACCCCGTTCTATGCCGAGTCCGGTGGCCAGGTTGGTGACACCGGCTACCTGCAGTCGGGCGCCGTACGCTTTGACGTGCAAGACACCACCAAGACCGGCGGCGCTTTCCTGCACCATGGCGTGGTCGCCAGCGGCGCGCTGGTGATCGGTTCTCCGGTCCAAGCCAAGGTCGATGCCGAAGTGCAGCACGCCACCTCGCTGAACCACTCGGCCACTCACCTGCTGCACGAAGCGCTGCGTCAGGTGTTGGGCGAGCACGTGCAGCAGAAGGGCTCGCTGGTCGACAGCCAGCGTCTGCGTTTCGACTTCAGCCACTTCGAGGCGGTGACGCCTGCGCAGATCAAGGCTCTGGAAGACATCGTCAACCGTGAAGTGCGCAAGAACACCCCGGTGGAAACTGAAGTCACTGATATCGAAACCGCCAAGCGCAAAGGCGCGATGGCCCTGTTTGGCGAGAAATACGGCGATACCGTGCGCGTGCTGAGCATGGGTGGCGATTTCTCCGTCGAGCTGTGCGGCGGGATCCACGCCAAGCGCACCGGCGATATCAGCCTGTTCAAGATCATCAGCGAAGGTGGCGTGGCCTCTGGCGTGCGCCGTATCGAAGCGGTTACCGGCGCTGCCGCGCTGGCTTACCTGAACGCTGCCGAAGAGCAGGTCAAGGAAGCCGCGCAGTTGGTCAAGGGCAACCGTGACAACCTGATCGACAAGCTGTCGGCTGTGCTCGAGCGCAACCGTCAGCTGGAGAAGCAGCTCGAACAGCTGCAGGCCAAGGCCGCCAGCGCCGCAGGGGATGATCTCTCCAGTGCGGCTGTTGAGGTCAAGGGTGCCAAGGTCCTCGCCGCCCGCCTGGATGGGCAGGATGGCAAGGCCCTGCTGGCCCTGGTCGATCAGCTGAAGAACAAGCTCGGCCACGCAGTGATCCTGCTGGGCAGCGAGCATGAGGGCAAGGTCGTGCTGGTGGCCGGCGTGACCAAAGACCTCTCCAGCCAACTCAAGGCTGGTGACCTGATGAAACAAGCCGCTGCGGCAGTGGGTGGCAAGGGCGGTGGCCGTCCGGACATGGCTCAGGGCGGTGGCGTCGACGTCGCTGCGCTGGACCAGGCCCTGGCGCTGGCCGTGCCGTTCGCAGAGCAGGGACTTTGAGATGGAGGGGCCGGTGGTCTAGTCACCGGCCCCTCCATGTTGGATGGTTTTTTTGAGGCCCTGTATGGGCTGAGGCACCATTGAAATGGCGTTGATCGTACAGAAATTTGGCGGCACCTCTGTCGGTTCCATCGAGCGGATCGAGCAGGTTGCCGACAAGGTCAAGAAACACCGTGAAGCGGGCGACGACCTGGTTGTTGTGCTGTCGGCCATGAGTGGCGAAACCAATCGCCTGATCGACCTGGCCAAGCAGATCACCGATCAGCCGGTTCCGCGTGAGCTGGACGTGATCGTGTCCACCGGCGAGCAGGTCACCATTGCCCTGCTGGCCATGGCCTTGATCAAGCGTGGCGTGCCGGCGGTGTCCTACACCGGCAACCAGGTGCGCATCCTCACCGACAGCGCGCACAACAAAGCACGCATCCTGCAGATCGACGACCAGAAGATTCGCGCCGACCTCAAGGAAGGGCGTGTGGTGGTTGTAGCCGGTTTCCAGGGGGTCGACGAGCACGGCAGCATCACTACCCTGGGCCGCGGCGGCTCCGATACCACTGGCGTGGCCCTGGCGGCCGCGCTCAAGGCTGACGAGTGCCAGATCTACACCGACGTCGATGGCGTCTACACCACTGACCCGCGCGTCGTGCCGCAGGCGCGCCGCCTGGAGAAGATCACCTTCGAAGAGATGCTGGAAATGGCCAGCCTCGGGTCCAAGGTGCTGCAGATCCGCTCGGTGGAGTTCGCCGGCAAGTACAACGTTCCGCTGCGCGTGCTGCACAGCTTCAAGGAGGGTCCAGGTACCCTCATTACCATTGATGAAGAGGAATCCATGGAACAGCCGATCATTTCCGGTATCGCCTTCAACCGTGATGAAGCCAAGCTGACCATTCGCGGCGTGCCGGACACTCCGGGCGTCGCTTTCAAGATCCTCGGCCCGATCAGCGCCTCGAACATCGAAGTGGACATGATCGTGCAGAACGTCTCGCACGATAACACCACCGACTTCACCTTCACCGTGCACCGCAACGAGTACGAGAAGGCTCACAGCGTGCTGGAGAACACCGCACGTGAAATCGGTGCCCGCGAAGTGATCGGCGATACCAAGATCGCCAAGGTATCGATCGTCGGTGTTGGCATGCGCTCCCACGCAGGTGTTGCCAGCCGCATGTTCGAATCCTTGGCCAAGGAGAGCATCAACATCCAGATGATCTCCACTTCCGAGATCAAGGTGTCGGTAGTCATCGAAGAGAAGTACCTGGAGCTGGCCGTTCGCGCGCTGCATACCGCGTTCGAGCTTGACGCTCCGGCCCGACAGGGCGAGTAAGGCGTTGCCTTGAGGGGCGCGGCTTGCCGCGCCCTTCGCGTTTCTGCTCGTCACGCAGGCCCTGTCCTGCCAGCGTGACGCGCTATGGGCCCCTGTGTCGTCGTCCACGACCAGGCCCGGTTTTTCCCAGACTGTTATCCCTGAATGTCTTGCGTAAGGAGAAAGCTATGTTGATTCTGACTCGTCGGTGCGCCGAGAGCCTGATCATTGGAGATGGCGAGATCACCGTGACGGTGCTCGGCGTCAAAGGAAACCAGGTGCGTATCGGCGTTAGCGCCCCCAAGGAAGTGGCTGTTCACCGCGAGGAAATCTACCTGCGGATCAAGAAAGAGAAGGATGAGGAGCCAAGCCTTTAATTTTTTTGAAGTTTTTTTCAAAAAAAGGGTTGCAAACGAGGAAGAGCCTGTTTAATATTCGCCTCGTGTTGCGGTGAGGTGGCCGAGTGGCCGAAGGCGCTCCCCTGCTAAGGGAGTATACCTCATAAGGGTATCGGGGGTTCGAATCCCCCCTTCACCGCCATTATTCGCTTAGGGCGCTGTAATCGGTAAGAACGCTAAGTCGTTGAAGTTAAACGAAAAAGTTCTTGCAAAAATGTTTCAGCGACCTATAATGCGCGGCAAGACACGGACTCATAGCTCAGCTGGATAGAGTACTCGGCTACGAACCGAGCGGTCGGAGGTTCGA